>NZ_JBHWEB010000038.1:0-78566 GCF_042734395.1 Amycolatopsis sp. NPDC059657
CCGTCGAGTTCGAGACCCTGTACAAGTCAGGCGACCTGATCAGCCTGGTCGCCTGACCCCAACAACGAGTCTCTACCGAACCCGGGGCGGTTCACTAACTACCCGGCATTGGGTTCTAACCGCCCGCAACGCTCACGACCTCATCCAGCGGTTTTGTACGGCTGAGCAAGAAAACCGCCACCAGCGCGACGCCCGCGAGCCCGGCCAGTATCGAAAAGCCTGTGGTGAACGAGCCCGTCGAGTCCTTCAGCCCGCCGAGCACCGCGGTGAACGCGAACCCGCCCAGGTTCGCGCACGAGTTCCCGAAGCCCGAGCTGAACCCTGCCGTCCGCTGACCCAGATACGTCAGCCCGACACTGAACAGCGGCCCGAAATACAACTGGATGAACAGCGCGTTCACGCCCACCAGTAGCACCAGTGGCACGAGCCCGTCCACCAGCGGCAGCACCGCCAGCGATAGCCCGAGCATCGTCAACGACACCGCGATCACCGCCAGCGGCCGGTGCAGCCGATCCGAAAGCCACCCGCCGAGCAGGTTCGACGGTGCCGTCAGCAACGCGCCCGCCGCCGCGACCGCGCCCGCGAACGCCAGCGTCTGGCCCTTTTCCGAGACCAGGTAACTCGGCAGCCAGAACGTGAAACCCTGTACCAGCGAAAGCCGGACGAACTGGATCACCCCGACCAGCCACAACGCCGGATGCCGGAACAGCCGCCGGATCTCCGCCGCCCGCGGATGCGTGCCCGGCTCCCGATGCGGCGAGACACCCACGCGGAAGTACAGCGCCACGCACGCCAGCCCGATGCCGCCGAACAGCACGAACAAGCCCTGCCAGCCGAGCGGCCCGACCAGCACCGGCCCCAGCGCGTTGAGCAGCACACTCGACGAGAACCCGCCCGCGACGTACAGGCCCATCGCGGTCGCGCGCCGGTTCGGCGGGAACTGATCGCGGATGAGCACCATGCCCGGCGCGAAGATCAGCGCGCGGAAGAACCCCGACAGCACCTGGACCACCAGCAGCCAGCCGTAGGACCCGACCACCGAGAACAGCAGCGACATCGCGTTCGTGCCGAGCAGCCCGGCGCAGAACAGCCGTTTCGGGTCGAACCGGTCGGTCAGCCAGCCCGATGGCACCTGCATCAGCGCGTAGACCAGCATCGACACGGCGGCGAGGTTGCCAGCCTGGCTGAACGTCAGCCCGAGATCCGCCCGTATCAACGGCAGGAACAGCGAGATCCCGCCGAACACCAGCGACTGGCTGCTCTGCCCGAGCACGATCAGCCCGATGTTCCATCCCCGCATCGGCCGGCCCCTCCCAGGTCAGCGGCCGATCAGCTCCTCGACCGTCTCCGCCCGCCGGAGCAGCTTGAACGCCACATCGCCGTCCTCGGTCAGCTCGAAACCGTGGACAGCGGGCTCGGGCAGGCTGTTGTAACGGTAGGGCGCGGAGAAGTAATACGCGCCGGTATCGAGCAACGTCACAATGTCGTCCTGCTCCAGCAGCGGCAACGGCCGCCCGCTCGCGACGAGGTCGCCCGCGAAACAGCACGGACCGGCGATGTCCTGCGGCACCGGCGGGCCGAGCCGTGGCCTGCCGAGCGGGTCGTACCCGGCCACCCGCAGCGGCCACTGCTCGGGCACCATCGTCGTCCGCATGGCGACCTGCGAACCGGCGTGCGTGATCGCGATCCGCCGCCCGCCCGCCGACTTGGTGTACTCGACGCGTGCGGCGATGAACCCGTTCTTCGCCAGCAGTGACCTGCCGAACTCCGTGACCACCCGGTACCCGCCGCGGAACAGTGCGGGCGCGGCGGCCATCAGCTCGGCCACGTGATCGTGGAAGCGCGGTGAGTCGTCGTCACCGCCGAAGTTCACCGAGAGCCCGCCGCCGACGTCGATCCCGATCACCTGCTGCACGCCGGCACGCGCGTTGATCTCCTCGGCGAACTCGACGACTCGCGCGACACCTTGTGCGGTCAGCCGTAGCGGCACGCCTTGCGAGCCGACGTGGACGTGCATCCAGCGCAGCCACGGCCGCGCGAGGTAGGCCTCGAGCAACGTCGTGCGGTTGCCCTCGTCGTCCAGCGCGATCCCGAACTTCGACGTGCGCGAAGCCGTGCTCAGCGCCTCGATGGCGCCGCTGCCGGTCTGCGGGTTGATCCGGATGCCGATGTCCGAAGTGGACGATCGCAGGCTCAGGATGTCGTCGACCCTGGCCAGCTCCTGGAAGTTGTCGATGTTGATCGCGACACCGTCCGCAAGCGCTTGCTCCAGCTCACGACGCGACTTGGCGGGGGAGTCGAAGACCAGTTCCCCGCCACGGAACCCGGCGGCGCGCGCCTGCGCCAGCTCGCCGGCGCTCGCGACCTCACAGCTCATCCCGAGTGCGCGAAGCTCACGCAGCACCGGCACGATCGGATTGGCCTTGGCCGCGAACGCGTGCCGGACCTGGAGCTCGTCAGGCCACGCGGAGCGCAGCGCCGCGACGCTCTCCGCGATCCCGTCGAGGTCGACGAACGCGGCCAGCGGCGCGTCGTCGGGATCCATGAGTCCCTGCTTCACCGCTGCTTGAACGGCCAGGTTCCGGCGCTCGACTCGCTGCACCCTCGTGCTCCTCTCAGCGGTTCCGACCTGAGAAGCATCGCGGTCGCGGGCCAGTGCGGTCTTCGTCGTGCGCGCAAACGAATCAGGTGTGGCGAGGTAGAGATGGCCAACTCGCCGCCGCGGCGATCGAGGCATTAGTGCGCCGGTACAACGTCGGCGGACTCTTGTGGTCTTCGCGCACGAATGGACGGCAACTTCCCCTGCGACACCCGCTGTCTCCCTTTTCCGTCAGATCCGTCCACAAAAGGATCGCGGTTGCCGGTGGCCTCGTCTCTGTGTCAAAGCGACAGCAAACGGGGTCGTGGGTGTTGCATTTGGCCAACCAGCGCCGGACTTGGTGGCTTTATCCCAGCAACCGGAGCTGCAGCTCCGCTACCAGCCGCTGCTCGGGGTCCCGCACATCGAGCCCGGAGACCTCCTCGATCCGGCGCAGCCGGTACCGCAGGCTGTTCGCGTGCAGGCCCAGCGCCTTCGCCGCCGCGGGCACGTCGCCGAAGTGGTCGAGGTACACACGCAACGTGGCGAGCAGATCGCTGGTGAGCGTGGCGACCGGCGTGCGCACAGGCTGGTCGACGCCGGCGAGCTCGTCGAGCATGAGCGCCAGCGTCGCGGCGCTGGCGACGTCTTCGAGACGGGCGACCGGCTCCTCGCGCGTGCGCAGCACCCGGTGCGCCAGCGCCGCGGCATCCCGCGATTTCGGCGCCTCCGCGAGCGACGGCACGACGTCACCGACCCCGATCTTCACCTTGAGCTGCTCCGCCAGCCGCCGCGCGATCCGTACCGCCTCGTCGGCGCCGGGCAGCTCGGCGAGCAGCACGAAGATCCGCTGCCCCTCGGCGAACGAGACCGACGGCCGCCGGAACGCGGTGCACTCGAGGTTGACCAGGTTCAGCAGCCCCCGCACCGGCATCTCCGGCTGATCGAAGACGAGCACAGCGCACGCCGACTCCAGCCGCAGCGAAGCCCGCAGCGCGAAAACCTCGGCCGACCCGTGCCCGCCGAGCAACGCCCGAGCCGACTCCTCGATCAGAAAAGGCTCCCCGCCTTCTCTCGCCCGAAGGTGGATCAGATGCGGGACCGCGGCTCGCCCCGCCGCGCGCAGTGTGTCGGGCACGGTCACGGGCAGCGGCTTGCCTGCGGCGGCCACCCAGATCGACCCGAAGATCTCACCACCCGCCTTGATCGCGATCGCGAACCGTTCGGGTGAATCACCTTCGGCCTGCCGATGCACGACATCGCCGGAAGTCCACAATGCCTGAAAGAACCCGTTCTCCCGCAACGCTTCCACGCGTTCCGGCGACATCCGCTGCCCGAGAATCGTCTGCCGCCGGATCTCGTCGACCGACTCGTCGGTCCGTGAGAACGCGAGCACCCGCGAACGCATGTCCTCGATCGTCACCGCCCCGCCTGCCGCGTTCCCCACGGCATTGGCGAACGCGGTGAGATCCCCGAGCGGAACGCTCTCCAGCTCATCGTCGACCTGGACGCCCGCGCTCGCGAGCCCGGCCCTGATCAACCCGACCAGCTGCGCCCAGGTCAGCCACGCGGTCCTGACCAGCACGGCGACCCCGGCCTCCGCCGCCACGTCGCGCAGCGCCGCGTCCGCACCGCGCAGCACGACCCCGGCCGCCGCTGCCGCGCCCGCCCGGCGAATCAGCTCACGCGCGGCTTCAGGCTCGACCCCGACCCCGAGCACCAGCTGGTCCCGCCAAGCCCGCTGGTCGGCGGGGTCGTAGACCTGTACGCCGGTGACCGGCACGGACAAGCCTTTCGGAAGGCTGTATGCCTCGACCACTCCGGCGCCGAGCACAGCGAGCAGTTCGTCCAGGGAAACCGCCGCTTCAGCCACGATCGCCAGCTTAGTGGCCGGTCGGGACGAGGGGGGAAACTTTGGCGCAGGGGCCCATTTCAGGCGACTGTGAAACGTCTTGACCGGGTCTGCGGCGGGCTGCCAGGTTGAATTCCGCCCCAGTGATCCGGAAAGGACCCGCTCGCATGATGCGTCGTATTTCCATGGTGGCCGCCGCGGTGGCGGTCGCCGGTGCCGTCCTGACGCCCGCCGCCACCGCGAGTGCGGAAGCCTCCTGTGAGGCCGGGCGATTCTGCTGGTTCCAGTTCAAGGACTACGGCGGGGCCGTCAACTCCTACCGGTCGACCAATCCCGGGCAGTGTTATGGCATCGGGGCAGGCGAATACACGAGGTCGTACATCAACCACACCGGGATCCAAGGCTATTTCTACGCCTCGAAGGATTGTTCTGGTTCTCCAGGCGGCGTCATGTTGCCGAACAAGGACGCCACGGACACGGGCGTTTACGCGTACTCGTTCCGCGACAGTTGCGTGACCTGCAAATCCTAGGTCGTGAGTGGTTTGGCCGGTTCTATTGGGCGGAAAGCCGAATGTGGCTGGCTGGTGGGGGACTCCTTCACCAGGTCCGGCGAGGCGCTCTGGAGCCTCGGGTGGGCCCCGATCGTCGGAGGGTGTGTGGGTTTCGGGGCGTTAGACGACCCAAAACCCACACGCCGGAGTCCCGGCGGGGTGACTGTGGAGGATTTGCGTCGCCTAACGCCGCAAATCCTCCACGGTCACTCATTCGTGGCCAGGCCTGACGCGGGCCAAGGTCGCCCAGCACGGCATGACACCTTTGCCCTTCCGCCCAATAACCGGCCGTACCACTCACGACCCGATGCCGCGGACGAGCAGCATCACGGAGTCGCGCACGTCGTCACGCGTTCGCCGCGGCTGGAACACCTGCCAGTCCAAAGCCACCACGAGCATCGTGCCGAAGAGCCCGGCCGCCGCCGTCTGGATCCGTACGCCGTCAGGCAACCGGCCCGCGTCGTCGAGGCGCTGCAGCTGCTCCTTCACAATAGAGATGATCTCCTCGCGCAGCAGCGTCAGGGTCTCGTGCCATTGGCCGGGCGTCCGCCACATCTCCGAGACCAGGATCTGCGAGAAACCCGGGTACTCCGCGATGAACTCCAGCGCCGCGTCGACCTGGGACTCGAGGACTTCGAGTGGGTCGGTGTCGGAGACGGCCGCGCGCAGGCGGTCGGAGAGCAGGCCGACGCCGTACCTGAGCAGTGCGTCGACCAGGCCGTCCTTGCTGCCGAAGTTGTAGTACACCGTGCCCTTGGCGACGCCCGCTTCGGCGGCGATGTCGTCGACGGTCAGGCCGACCAGGCCGCGGGTGGAGGCCAGGCGGAGCGTGGCTTCGAAGAGCTTCTGCTTCGTGGCCTCCCGGCGCGGACTCACAGCGAGAGTTCCGGTTTGAGCGCCGACACCGTCCACACGCGACGCTTGCGGGCCGCGAGCGTCGAGACGAGCAGCGCACCGACCAGGTAGGTCAGCAGCACCGCGATGTCGCCGATGATCTTGGTCGACGCGCCGGTGTACATCAGGTGCCGGAAGCCGTCGATCGCGTAGCCCATCGGCAGCACGATGTGCAGCGGGTACAGCGCGTCCGGGATCGTCTGCCACGGGAACGTGCCGCCCGCGCTGACCAGCTGCAGCACCAGCAGCACCAGGCCGAGGAACTTGCCGACCGCGCCGAGCAACGCGTTCAGCGCGTGCACCACGGCGGTGAACGTCAGCGACACCAGGATCGCGAACCCGATCGCGCCGAGCGGGTGCGCGATGTGGATGCCGACCAGCCAGGTCACCGCGCCGAACAACACGATCACCTGCGCCATGCCGAGCACCGCCGACGCGAGCCAGCCGCCCAGCGCGACCCGGAACGGGGACGCGCCCCCGGTCAGCGCACGGGTGGCGAGCGGGCGGAGCAGCAGGAACAGCACGAACGCGCCGATCCAGGTCGCCAGCGAGATGAAGAACGGGGCCAGGCCCGCGCCGTAGGTCCCGGCCGAAGCCGCCGACGCCGAGTTGATGGCGACCGGGTCGGCGATCGTGTTGGCGGTCGCGCTGCGGGTCGGGTCGTCCGGGTTGGGGATCTGCTTGAGACCGTCGTTGAGACCGTCGCGCAGCTGAGCCGACCCGTCCGCGAGCTGGTTCGTCGCGGAGACGGCCGTCTTCTCGCTGTCCGCCAGCTTGGTCGCGCCCGCGCTCAGCTGGTTGCCCGCGTCGGCGGCCTGCGCGATACCGGAGGCCAGCTGCGGCGAGGCCGCGGAAAGCTGCGCCGCGCCGTCGGCGACCTGCTTGGACCCGCTCGCGAGCTGGGAAACCTGGGAGTTGGCGTCCTGGATCTTGGTGTTCGCGGAGTCGAGCGGCGCGCGCAGCGTGCCGAGCGCGGACAGCACCTGCTGCACCTGCGCCTCGGGCAGCCCGTCGGCGCGCAGCTTCTGCGCGAGCGAACCGTTGACGCTGTTCAGATTGCTCTGCAGATCGGCCGAAGCGCTCGCGACCGCGGAGGCGGTCGACGCGAGCTTGGCATTGCCCGCGGCCACCTGAGACGCGCCGTCGGCGAGCTTGCTCGCCTGCGCGGGCAGGTCCTTTGTCTTGTCCCGCAACGTGTTCAGGCCCGGCGAGAGCTGACCGAGACCGGACGCGAGCTGCGTGGCGCCATCGGAAAGCTGTGCCTGACCTGACTTCAGCTGGCCGAGCCCGTCAGCGAGCTTGTTCGCCCCCGAAGCCGCTTCGGCGATCTTGCCGTAAATGGTCGAGAACCCGACGAGGAACCGGTCGGCCGCCTCGCTGCCGACCTTCTCCGCGATCGTCTTGCGCACCTGCTCGGCGACCTGCTTGGCGATCGTGCCGGACAGATAGTTGTTGGCGTCGTTGGTTGTCAGCGTGACCGTCGCCTGCTGCGGCTGGAGCGTCCCGACACCCAGCAGCGCTTGCGAGAACCCGGCCGGGATGCCGATCGCGAACGAGTACTTGTCGTCGCGCACACCGGCCTTGGCCTCGTCGGCGGACACCTCGTGCCACTGGAACGTCCCCGACTTGAGCAGCTCATCGGCGACCTCGCGGCCGATATTGCGGCCGTCGGAGCCCTGGTCGTTGACCACGACCGCGGCGGGCAGCTTGTCCAGCCGCGAGTACGGGTCGAAGTTCGCGTACAGGTAGAAGGACGCGTACAGCAGCGGGACCAGTACGAGCGCGAGCATCGCGAGCTTCGGCAGCTTCCCGGCGGAGAGCCTGCGAAGCTCGTTCAGCGCGATCCGGATGGCGGTCATTCCTGCTCTCCTTCGACCTCGCGGCACAGCTGCGGCGAGGGTTGGTCCAGTTGCCCGACGCGCGCGGGCTCGACGCCCAGCGCGATCACGGGAGTGGTGGTCAGCACGACCACGGCGAGGCCGGCGGCGGCGTTCTCGCGCGCCAGCGCCATCCACGCGCCGAGGTCGGAGGTGTGCCGCTCGGGCTGGTCGAGCACCAGCATGCGGATCCCGCGGCGGCTCGCGGCCAGCGTGGTCAGCAGCCGGGTCCGCGTCGCGGGCTCGATGTTCTCGAAGCGCACGTTCGCCAGCGGGGCGACGTCGTGTTCGGTCAGCCAGTTCAGCACGTCGGCCTTGCCTGCCGGCTTGTGCGCGAGCGCCAGTTCCTCGCCGACCACGACGCGCAACAGCAGCGCGTCGTCGGGTTCGGTGACACCAGGCGCGTCGACGATGGCGACCATGTCCTGCAGCTTCGCGGGCTCGTCGACGGTGACGGTCCCGGTGGCGGGCTTGATCCGGCCCGCGAGCGCGAGCCCGAACGCGGTCACGCCGACCCCGGGTTCGCCGTGCACGATGGCGAGTTCGCCGTCCGAGACGGTCAGCGAGGTGGGCGGTAACAGCGTGCCGTGGGGTCCTTCGACGGACACCCGGTCGGCTCGAACCTGCACGGTGACTCCTGATTTTAAACTGACTGGTCAGTTCAAAAGGTAGCCCTGTGCTGGGCGATGATCAAGCCGAGGGGGTGCGCGTCACACTTCCGGGTCACCGAATCGCCGACGCGGGACGGACCTCCCAAATCGTCCACAAGGGACGGTAACCCTGCCGCGGCCAGAAAACGGACGCGAGCGGGTTCGGCGGGTTGTAGTACAGATAGGTCCCGGTCGCGCCCTCGCGGTGGAACTCATTGTGCACCAAGGACATGAGCGCCTGCCCGAGCCCGCCGCCGCGCGCGTCCGGCGCGGTCACGACGTTGTTCACGTAACCCCAGCGGCCATGCGGCAGCAGTTCCGCCGCCCACGAATCCGGTTCGGACTCGACCCAACCGCATTCCGCGGCGGCGATCACCGCGCCGTCGCGCTCGGCGACCCAGACCAGCTGATCACCCTCGAATTGGCGCTTGAGCTGCGGGCGGACCAGCTCCTCTGTCTCCGGGCGCTTCGGCGACGACACCAGCCCGGTGTAGTCGAACGTGGAGACGGCCAAGGCGAGCACGTCCTCGAAATCCGACTCCCGTGCCCGGCGGATCGTGACGCCTTCCGCCGCGACGATCTCGCCTGGCGGCGAGGTGCGCGTCGCGAGGATCGAGATCGGCACGAAACCGTGGTCGAGGAAGGCGCGGATGGCGTGCGCGTCGTGGCTCGGCCAGTTGACCATGCACGCCGAGTCGGCGCCCGGCGCCAGCTTCGCCATCCGCTCGCACCACGCGCGCAGGTGCGCGTCCATGTCGGTGGTCTTGTCCGGCGGGAACAACTGCCAGACCTCGGTGGCCGACCACAGCCGCTCGACCGCGCCGGGGCCGTAGTCGTGCCGGCGGAGCACTGCTTCGCCCAGCCGCTCTTCATAGGTCACGGCTTGCGCGTCCGGAAGATCGCGGTGCCGGGAAAAAGCTTGCCCCGCAACGGACTCCACTGTCCCCATGTCCGCGTGTGACCCTCCGGCCACTCCGGCTCGATCAGGTCTTCCAGCGCCAGTCCGGCGCCCGCCAGCGCGCGGACGTAGTCGCCGAGCGTCCGGTGGTACTCGACGTAGGTCGCCTCGCCGTCCTCGTCGACTTCCACATAGGGCGTGCGGTCGAAGTACGGCTGCGTCGCGGTCAGCCCGGTCGGGCCGGGGTCGTCGGGGAAGATCCAGCGCATCGGGTGCGTCACCGAGAACACCCAGGCCCCGCCTGGGCGCAGTACTCGGGAAACTTCGGCGAACACGGCGTCGATCGACGTCACGAACGGCACCGCGCCGAACGCCGAGCAGGCCAGGTCCACGCTCGCGGTCGCGATCGGCAACTGCTCGGCGGTCGCCTGCAGCAACGGCACGTCGAGGCCGGTGCGCGTGTTGCCCTCGCGAGCGTGGCGCAGCATGCCGCCGGACAGGTCCATGGCGACGACCCGCGCGCCCTGCTGGGCGAGCCACCGCGCGCACGCGGCCTGTCCGCAGCCGATCTCGAGGACGCGCTTTCCCGTGACCGGTCCGAGCAGCCCCGCGTCGGCTTCGCGGACACCCTCAGGGCACCACACGAAGTCCGCGTCACCGAGGAACTCACCGTGGGTGGCCTGGTAGTCGTCGGCGTCCGCGTCCCACCAGGCGAGGTTCGCCGCGGTCGCCTCACGCGTGCCGACCGCGCGGTACGAGGTGCCCATGGTGCCGAGCCGCTCCTCCGCGCGCGCGTGCCGGTCGTCGGGTGCTGGGGCGGGTGAGACGCTCAACGGGATATCCTTCTCGCAGGTCGGGGCCTATACGCGGAGCCTAGCGGCGGCCAAGATCCCGCGAGCGGACCCTGATTGTGTCCCGTACAGGGGGCCGCGTAGGATATCTGTTAGCGCAGTGGGTTCGCGCTGCCTATCCCTCAGACGTGTTTCGTTGGAGAGTTCGTCGGGGTCCGGGCCGCGCGCCGTTTGCGGTGATGCTCGCGGTCGTTTCGAGGTCGTTCGCAGTCGCCTATGCCGGTTCCCACCGTGCCCAACAACTGCACACCCACTAATCCATCCATCACCGGAGCAACCCGCCTAATGACCATCGACACCGCCACTGCCCCGACTTCGTCCGGTACCCCTCAGGTCGCCGTGAACGACATCGGGTCGGAGGAAGACTTCCTCGCAGCCATCGACAAGACGATCAAGTACTTCAACGATGGCGACATCGTTGAGGGCACCATCGTCAAGGTCGATCGCGACGAGGTGCTGCTCGACATCGGCTACAAGACCGAGGGCGTCATCCCCTCGCGCGAACTGTCCATCAAGCACGATGTCGACCCGGCCGAAGTGGTCAAGGTCGGTGACGAGGTGGAAGCCCTCGTTCTCCAGAAGGAGGACAAGGAAGGGCGCCTGATCCTGTCCAAGAAGCGCGCGCAGTACGAGCGCGCCTGGGGCACGATCGAAGAGCTCAAGGAGAAGGACGAGCCCGTCAAGGGCACCGTCATCGAGGTCGTCAAGGGTGGTCTCATCCTGGACATCGGCCTCCGCGGCTTCCTCCCGGCCTCGCTGGTCGAGATGCGCCGTGTCCGCGACCTGCAGCCGTACGTCGGCCGCGAGCTCGAAGCGAAGATCATCGAGCTGGACAAGAACCGCAACAACGTGGTCCTGTCCCGCCGCGCCTACCTGGAGCAGACCCAGTCCGAGGTCCGCAGCGAGTTCCTCAACGCGCTCGCCAAGGGCCAGGTCCGCAAGGGTGTCGTCTCCTCGATCGTCAACTTCGGTGCCTTCGTGGACCTGGGTGGCGTCGACGGCCTGGTGCACGTCTCCGAGCTGTCCTGGAAGCACATCGACCACCCGTCGGAGGTTGTCGAGGTCGGCCAGGAGGTCACCGTCGAGGTCCTCGACGTCGACATGGACCGCGAGCGCGTCTCCCTGTCGCTGAAGGCGACCCAGGAAGACCCGTGGCGTCAGTTCGCCCGCACCCACGCGATCGGCCAGATCGTGCCGGGCAAGGTCACCAAGCTGGTTCCGTTCGGTGCGTTCGTCCGCGTCGAAGAGGGCATCGAGGGCCTGGTCCACATCTCCGAGCTGGCCGAGCGCCACGTCGAGATCCCGGAGCAGGTCGTCCAGGTCAACGGCGATGTCATGGTCAAGGTCATCGACATCGACCTCGAGCGTCGCCGCATCTCGCTGTCGCTGAAGCAGGCCAACGAGGGTGTCACGCCGGACGCCGAGTTCGACCCGACCCAGTACGGCATGGCGGCCGAGTACGACGCCGAGGGCAACTACATCTACCCCGAAGGCTTCGACCCGGACACCCAGGAGTGGCAGGAAGGCTTCGACAAGCAGCGTGAGGAGTGGGAGCGTCAGTACGCCGAGGCTCACACCCGCTACGAGGCCCACATGAAGCAGGTCGTCAAGGCCGCCGAGGCCGACGCGGAGGCCGCTGCCGACGCGGCGACCGGTGTCACCTCCGGCGACAGTGGCGAGCAGTCCTACACCTCGGCCCCGGCCGAGGCGAAGAGCGGCGGCACCCTCGCCTCCGACGAGCAGCTCGCGGCTCTCCGCGAGAAGCTCTCCGGCGGTGCGTGAGCTACCCCGCTAGCTGACTAGCTGAGAGCGGCCCCGAGTCCACTTCGGACTCGGGGCCGTTTTCTGTTTGCCGCGGCTGTTGTCCCGGCAAGGCGTCCTCCCGGGCCGTTTGAAGGAATGAACGCCACGTTCACAACGCTGAGCGACGCAAACGCCCCGTTCATCCCGTCCAACCCCGCTCCAGAATGCGCACAAAAGCGACAATGCAGGACAAAAATCACCAGCGTGAGTACTTTGTGGACATTCAGTGGGCACCTCGGGGCGAGTTGATCTTCGCAAACCGACCTTGCTGGGACTCTGAAGCTAGATGTGGCGAGAGGGTGGTCCTCATCAAACCGAAGTTCACGGTCCCGGCAGTATCGCGCTCGCCGATCTTGGTCAGCCGCATTGTCGCGCCAGACCACGCACGGTCCACAAAGGACTCAAGACGCGGCCTTTTGTCACTTAATATCGCTTTTGTCCGAATTGCTGGCCGAGTGAAGGCCTAGTTTGGCCCGCAGGGCTGGGTGAAGGCTCCCTTCACAACTTCAAAAGCAAACCTCGAAGCCTCGGCTGGCTACAGGTCAAGCCCGTTGATCATCGCGAGGATGCCCTCGCGGTACACGGGCTCGTTCGCCTCGGGGGTGGGCTCCAGGAACCAGCCGGGCAGCGGGCCGCGCATCTGCTGCACGAGTTCGACGCTGACCAGGCCGTGCATGGTCGTCCACAGCAGATACGCGAGACGCACCGCGTCGGCCCCGGGCGGAGCGCAGCGCTCGACCCGGCGGAGCAGGACGCTGAACGAATCACGCAGCACGGTCACGCGCAGTGCCGGGTCGGGGTCGAAATCCGGCACCGGGCGTTCGAACATGAACGCGTAGCGCGCCGGACTCTCCAGCCCGAAGTCCCGATAAGCCAGCGCGCACACCATCAGGTCCTCGCGAGGATCGCCCGATGGCGGCGGAATCGTGTCGAGTGCTTCGGACAGCAGCTCGAAAACGCGCTCGTACAGGGCGTCGAGCACGCCGGCCCGCCCGCCGAACCGGGTGTAGACGGCGATGGTGGTGGACCCGGCGAGCTCCGCGACCGCGCGGACGGTCAGCCCGGCGACGCCGTTCTCGACGAGGAGTTTCAGCGCCGCGTCGAGGAATTTTTCGCGGTGGGCCTGCTGAGATGGCCGGGCGGTGCCGTGTCGGGTCGCCATCTGCCGCATCCCCCTTAGGCGTCCATGCCGAGCGGTCAGGCTCGCTGGCTCCGGCGTGTTGCGACAGAAGATACGATATTGCGGCCGTTAAGGGAACGCGTTTGACCGGCCAGGTTCGCCCCGACCGTCCACAGGCGACGCCGTGCTCAGGTGGTGGCGGGGATCCAGATGCGCTCGAGCGCCGCTTCGCGGGCCTTGCGGCGCAGTCCGGCGAGGCTGTGCTTGGCGGGAACCATCATGGCGCTGAACCAGGTGCGCCGGTATTCCTCCAGCGCCAGTGACACCGCACGGTGTGCGACACAGTGCACCAGCCCCGGCGTGCCCAGCCGGTGCTTCCCGACGTGCTTACTGGTTGCCATCCATTCCTCCGTGTGGGCGACCACTCCGCTTCGCACGGTACGCAAAGCGAGTATCCAAGCGTGGAACGCGACCGGCGTGTCACCCATATCAGTTCTGTCACGCCCACCGATGATCTTGCTTAACGGCGATCGCTGTGCAGCGTGCGGTGTGCATTAGGGTCTGACGCATGCTGCGCGTGGGACTCACCGGCGGGATCGGTGCAGGTAAATCGACGGTTGCCGGTCGGCTGGCCGAGCACGGGGCGGTGCTCATCGACTCCGACAAACTGGCCCGCGAGGTGGTCGAACCCGGCACCGAGGGGCTCGCGGAGATCGTCACGGCGTTCGGCGCCGAGGTGCTTTCGGAGGACGGCAGCCTCAACCGGCCGGCGCTGGCGGCTAAGGCGTTCGCCGACGACGAGTCACGCAAACGGCTGAACGCGATCGTGCACCCGCGTGTCGGCACGCGTACCGCGGAGCTGATGGCGGGCGCCGCGCCGGACGCGATCGTCGTGCACGACATCCCGCTGCTGGTCGAGAACGGGTTCGCACCCAACTATCACCTGGTCATCGTGGTCGACGCACCGGTCGAGACCCGGGTACGCAGGCTGATCGAGTCGCGGGGCATGCCGGAGTCCGACGCGCGCGCCCGCATCGCCGCGCAGGCGACCCCGGAGCAGCGCCGTGCGGCCGCCGACGTCTGGCTGGACAACGGCGGCGCGCCGGACATCGTGCTCGCCGACGTCGACGCGCTGTGGGCCGACCGGCTGGTGCCGTTCGAAGCGAACCTGCGCCTGCATCGCGCGCGCGAGGCGGACTCGCCGAAGACCGTGCCGTACGACGAAACCTGGCCGGCGCAGGCGGCCCGCGCGATCGCCCGCCTCAAGCTGGTGGCGGGGGAGAAGCTCCTGAAGGCCGAACACGTCGGCCCGACCTCGATCCCGGGTCAGGCGGCGGCCGACGTGATCGAGCTCGAGCTGAAGCTGTCCACTGTGGACGAGCAGGTGACGAAAGCGTTTGCGGACGCGGGATTTCCGCGAGCCGAGGACGGCCTGCACCTGAGCGCCGACCCTGGGCGCCCGGTCGTTGTGAGGGTCAAGGGCTCGTGAGTGATGCCGACGGTTCTAAACGTCGGCATCACTCACGAGCCCTTCAGCAGTCCGCGCTCGAAAGCGACCGCGACGGCGGCCGCGCGGTCTTTGACGCCGAGTTTGGCGTAGGCGTGCAGCAGGTGGGTCTTCACGGTGGCCTCGCTGATGAACAGCTTCTTGGCCGCCTCCTTGTTCGTCGACCCGCGCGAGATCAACGCCAGCACCTCGATTTCGCGCTGGCTCAACGGTTCCTGCGCGGGCGCGCGCATCTGGCCCATGATCCGGCTGGCGACGGCGGGGGAGAGCACGGCCTCGCCACGTGCCGCCGCGCGGACGCCGCGGAAGAGCTCCTCACGCGGCGAGTCCTTGAGCAGGTAGCCGGTCGCGCCGGCCTCGATGGCGGGCACGACGTCGGAATCGGTGTCGTAGGTGGTCAGTACCAGTATCCGAGCCGGGTTCTTGCGTTTCGTCAGCTCGCGGATGGCCGAGACGCCATCGTGGCCCGGCATGCGCAGGTCCATCAGCACCACGTCGGGCCGCAGGCTTTCGGCCAGCGTCACGGCCTCGTCGCCGTTCGCGGCCTCGCCCAGCACCTCGAAGCCGGGCTCTCCGGTGAAGATGCCGCGCAGGCCGTCGCGGACGATCGGGTGATCATCGGTGATCAGGATGGTGATGGTCACGACGCTCCTGAGATCGCGGGCACGGTCGCGGAAACGGCGGTGCCGCCCCCTGGTTCGGACTCGACGTCCAGTGTCCCCGAAAGCCGTTGCGCGCGTTGCCGCATCCCGGTCAAGCCATAGCCCCAGGCCACCTCGGCGAAGCCGACGCCGTCGTCACGCACATCGAGCGTCACCTGATCCTCCATATAGGACAGAGTGACGCCGACCCGCCCGGCGTTCGCGTGCTTCGCGACGTTCGTCAGCGCCTCCTGCGTGATCCGCAGCAGGGTCGCTTCGATCTCCGGATGCAACGGCCGTGCGGTGCCCGTGGTCGTGAATCGCACTGGTACCGAAGCCCGCTCGGACCACTGGGCCGACACCTGGTCGAGTGCTTCGGGGAGCGTGGCCTCGTTGAGCTGCTGCGGCCGCAACGCGTGCACGGTGCGCCGGGCTTCGGCGAGGTTCTCCCTGGCGAGCGCGGTCGCGTTGTCGAGATGCCGCTGCCATTCCGCCGAGTTCTCACGCGCCTGCCTGGCGGCTTCGAGCTGGGTGATGATGCCGGTGAACCCCTGGGCGAGCGTGTCGTGGATTTCCTCGCTGAGCCGCTGGCGTTCGTCGAGCACTCCGGCTTCGCGTGCCTGGCTCAGCAGCTGCCGGTGCAGGCCCGCGTTCTCCTCCTGCGCGGCTTCGAGTTCGTCGTTCGTCTGGCGCAGCTGGCTGTTCTGCTTGGAGATCTTGGCCGAGATGAGCGTGCCGACGCTGACGGCGGCCGTCTGGATCAGGATGACCGGGATCCACAGCGCGGGCTCCGTCGTGAGAGCCACGGCCGGGCCACCCGCGGGCATCGTGTTGATGAGGAACGAGGTGGCGAAGATGCCCGCCACGGCCACCGGCAGCGGGCGCAGCTGGAGCGCCTGGAAGAACCCGCTGATCATGAAGATCAGGAACAGTGGTTCCCTGGTGATCAGCGCCGTCGCCAGCACGAGCGTGCCCACATAGGACACCGTGATGGCGAAAACGTTGTCGCGCAGGCGTTTCGGCGGCCAGGTCACGGTCAGCATCAACCAGAGGACCGTGGCCGCGATGAGGGCGAGGGTGACCGGCAGCCCCGGCCAGGTGTGCGGACGGCTGAGGCTGACGGCCGTCGCGATGACCAGCAGGATGTACGGCAGCAACTGGTCGATGTTGGTACGCCATGGCCACCACAGATGGGTCACTCGCTCTGGCGGCCACAGGTCCATGTCGTCAGGCCTTCAGGTCCTTGACCAGCGGCCAGATCACCGGCCACGGCTGGGTGCGGTCGTTGAGCAGCCACACCGGCATGTTCTGGCTGGAGTTCTTGACACCGAGGTGGTTGTCGATCCGCAGCACGATGTTCGCGCCCTTGAAGTGCGCGGCCAGCCGCTGCGGCTCATAGCCGACGAAGAGCACGTTGGTGGCGCTCTCTGATGGTTCGCCGAAGTACCAGAACCCGCGGCTCGCGCTGTAGGCCTGCGGAAGCCCGCGCTCGGGGCCGTAGCGGTTGAGCGCGCCCGCCTGCCAGTAGCCGGTGGTGACGATCGAGGTGTGCGCGCGGACGTCCGGCGGCAGGCTTTGGTACGCCTGGGAAACCGAATCGGCCATCTGCGGCCAGCCGATCTCCTCGTGCGAGTACGCGGGACGCAGGTTGCTCTTGTGCTCCGCGATCCAGTGGATCGGCTGCAGCGGCACGACGTACGGCAGCGTGTACAACGCCGACAACGCGAACACCGGCCAGGTCGGGATCCAGCGCCACCACAGCGCCGGGCGGTGCTTGCCGATGTGCACCGCGGCGGCCGCCCAGCAGATCGGGTACATGCCGGAGATGTAGTAGTACCTGCCGTTCGCCACGATGAACACGACCGTCAGGCCGACCACCGTCCAGCCGAGGAACCGGTACGGCCGTTGCTCACGGGTGACCAGCAGCGTCGCGAGCCCGAACAGCACCAGGAACGCGCCGATCACGAGGCCCGCGCCGGTCAGCGCGCCGGGGACGAACCCGGCGCGGCCGCCCCAGCCGCCGTTGACCTCCTTGGAGATCGCCTCGCTCATGCCCAGCTGCGGCCAGTCGTTCGCCGACTGCCAGAGCAGCGTCGGCAGGATGGACACCGCCGCGATCGCGCCGCCGATCCACAGCTTCGGCCTGGCGAAGATCTCGCGCGGGCCGAAGACGAGCACCGCGACGCCTGCCACCACCCAGAACCCGGCGATCAGGAATTTGACGTTCAGCGTCACCGCGGTGGCGACACCGAGCCAGATCAGCAGGTTGTCATCGCGGGTCCGGATCCAGCGGACGATCAGCCAGAGGATGACCGTCCACAGGAACGGGTCGATCGTCGAGGTGGCCAGGTAGTGGCCGCTGCCGACGAACTGCCCGCAGATCGCGGCCGCGCCGCCCGCGAGCAGCTGCGCCTTGCGCCTGCCGCCCATCTCGCGGGCGATCAGCGCGGTGAACACCACGGTGGCCGCGACCGCCAGCACGGCGGGCAGCCGGAACACCACCAGCGACCCCGGTGCGATCGCGTCCATCAGCGCCGCGAGGAGCGGCAGCACCGGGGGCTGGTCGGCGTAACCCCAGTCGAGGTGTTTCCCGGCTGCCCAGAAGTACAGCTCGTCCCCGAAGTAGCCGTAGCGCCCGGAGACGAGGAGCAGGACCAGTCCTGTCGCGGCTGCCATGATGAACACCGGCCGCTTGGCGAACTCGGCGGTCTCGGTCTCCTCGGATTCGGCGGCCGCGGTGGCGGCGGTCATGCAAACTCCCAGCTGTACGTGGTCGAGGACGTCCCTGGCCACCCTACGGGCGTGGCCTTTACCACGACCGGGTGCGTTTACCCGCTGTGGCGCCCGACACGGTCAGAGCCCTAGGTTACGGAACGCGGGCCAGACCTCGGACCACGGCCTCGTCCTGCCGGTGGCGAGCCACATCGGTTGGTCCTGCGCCCCTCCCGTCCGGCCGAGCGGTCTGACCTGGGCGAAGTTCCGTCTGAGCGCCTCTTGGGGCTCCCCGATGTAGAGCACCGAGTCGGCCGTTTCCGGCGGGCTGGTGAGCGTCCAGTACCCCCGGCTGCCGCTCGACGGCTCGGGCAGCCGGTCGCGGCCGTAATGGTCGATCGCGGCGGAGTACCAGTAGAACCGGGTGACGATCGCGGTGCCCGTTGGCAGCGTCCGGTACGTCGCCGCGACCGAGTCCGTGAACTCCGGCCAGCCGATTTCCGACGACGCGAAGATCGGCCTCGGCAGGTCCGCGTTGGCGAGCCAGCTCTGTGGCCAGATCGGCAACGCGCCGGGCAGCATGAGCAGGAGACTCAGCGCGTAGACCGGCCAGGTCGCGATCCAGCGCCACCACCGGGCGGCGCGGCCGCTTTCGAGTTCCACCGCCGCCACCGCCCAGCAGAGCGGCAGCATCCCGGCGATGTAGTAGGCACGCCCGTCGACCGCGAAGAACAGCAGGATGAGTCCCACGGTTGTCCAGCCGAGGAACCGGTGGTCGCGCCACTGGTCCGACCGCAGCAGCCGCCACAGGCCGTAAACCATGAGCACGGCGCCGACCGGAAGCCCGGCGAGCAGGAGCGCCGACGGCGCGAACAGCAGCTTGCCGCCCCATAGGCTGGAGACCTCGGCCGAGATCGCCTCGCCCATCTCGAGCTGCGGCCAGCCGTTGGCCGCCTGCCAGATCAACGTCGGCGCGATCATCACCGCGGCGATCCCCGCGCCTGCCCACAGCTTCGGCCGCCGCAGCAGGTCCCGAGGCCCTGCCACGAGCAGCGCGACCACGGCGATCACCCAGAACGCGCCGATGAGGAACTTCGTGTTCAGCGCGAGCCCGGTGACGGCACCCAGCCACAGCAACAGGTTGTCGTCCCGCGTCCTGATCCAGCGGACGATCAGCCAGAGGATGACCGTCCACAGGAACGGGTCGATCGTCGAGGTGGCCAGGTAGTGCCCGGTGCCGAGCAGCTGCGCGCAGACAGCGAACGCCCCCGCGGTCAGCACCTGCGCTTTCCGCTCACCGCCCAGCTCACGGGCGATAAGTGCGGCGAACACCACCCCGGTCGCCATCGCCAGCGTCGCGGGCAGCCGCAGCACGACCGGCGATCCGGTGTCCAGCAGCCGCGCGAGCAGCGGAAGCAGTGGCGGCTGATCGGCGTACCCCCAGGCCAGGTGCCGTCCGGCGGCGAGGAAGTAGAGCTCGTCGCCGAAGAACCCATAGTGCCCGGACACGGCGAGCAGCAGGACGCCCATGGCGCCGGCGATCGCGAACACCGGCGCCTTGGCGAGCTTGGTGTCCACGCGCTCCAGTGTCATTCCCATCGGAAGAACCGGGCAGCGAGCGCGGCGCACACCACGGTGACCGCGACCATCGACACGAGGGGAAGCACGTGCAGCGCATGCCCGGTCCAGGCATCGCGCAGCGACGTCAGCACGGCGCCGAGTGGCAGGATGTCGGCCACGGTCTGCAGCGCGCCGGGCAACTGGTCCTTCGGAACCCAAACCCCGCCGAGCGCGAGCATCGGGAAGAACGTGGCATACCCGATCCCGGCACCGGCACGCCCGGTCGGCACGACCGCGGCCACCACGAGCCCGATCGAGAACAGCGCGGCGCTCCCGAGCACGACGCTGATCAACGCGCTGACCGGATTCAGCGGCATTCCCATCCCCAACGCGAACCGCCCGACCCCCAGCACGAGCACGATCACCGCGGCCGCGGCCCCCACCGTGACCACCAGTTGAGCGGCCAGCAGACGGCTCGGCGCGACCGGGCTCGCGGAAAGCCTTTTGAGCACCCCTTTTTCGCGGTGTGTCGCCATCGCCATCGGCAGGAACATCAACCCCAGCATCCCCAGCAGGAGCGCGACGGCCATCGGCGCGATCACCGCCGAAAGCGCCGTGCTGCCCCCATATTCCGCGCTGGGCGTGTTGTTCCCCGGCATGATCCCGAAAACCACGAGCAACCCGACCGGGATCCCGAGCAGGCTGATCGGCCCGCCGGGGTCCCGCAGCAGCAGTTTCGCCTCGGTGGCGGTCAATTTCGCAAGTGCGGACATGTGTCTCCCCCTAATCCAGTTTCCGGCCGGTGAGCGCGACGAACGCGTCGTCGAGATTCGCGTGCTCGACCCGCAACTCCCCGGCGATGACCTGGTGCCTGGCAAGCACCGACGTCACGGCGTGCAGAACATTCCCGCTCCCGGTGACGACCAGCACCCCGCCCTGCCGCTCGACCTTCCGAACCTCGGGCAGCGCGGCGAACAACTCTTCCGAGACCTCCCGCGACGGCCTGAACCGGATCCGCTGCTCATCGTTGACCCCGGCGACCAGCCCACCGGGCGTATCAACGGCGACAACCCGCCCACCATCGATCACGGCGAGCCGATCACAAAGCCGTTCCGCTTCTTCCATGAAGTGCGTGACAAGGAGAATCGTCACCCCGCCGGCCCTCACAGCCTCGATGAGATCCCAGGTATCCCGCCTCGCCTGCGGATCGAGCCCAGTGGTGAGCTCGTCCAGCACGGCGATCTCGGGACTCCCCACCAACGCCAGCGCGATGGAGAGTCGTTGCTTCTGCCCGCCGGACAGCTTTTTGTAGGCAGTGTCCCGTTTCTCGGCCAGCCCCAGCGTGGAGAGCAACTTCTCCAGATCGGCAGGCTCCCGATAGAACGACGCATACAGTTCGAGCGCCTCGAAGACCCTCAGCCGATCGGGCAGTTGCCCTTCCTGAAGCTGAACCCCGACCCGTTGCCGCAACTCGGTCTTGTCGCGCTGAGGATCCAGCCCCAGCACGGAGATCTCGCCCCCGTCCGGCTTCCGCAACCCCTCGACACACTCGACCGTGGTCGTCTTCCCGGCCCCATTCGGTCCGAGAATCCCAAAAATCTCCCCTCGCTCAACGCTGAACGAAACATCCTCGACAGCGACTTTGTCCCCGTAACGCTTGTGCAGCCCCCGCACCTCGATGACCGGCATCCCGGGACCCCCTTTCGTTTCGCACGCCCCAACTTTCGCGCGAATCACCGGCCTCCCGTATCGCCTCCCCGGCCAGACTCCACCTCCACCACCCCGCCGCCCCGGATCAACCGATCGGTGGATCCACCCCTCCACCGCATCCCACCCGTACCTGGCCGGACGGCACGCGTACCTGGGCGGACGACGCGCGTACCCCGATGGACGACACGCGTACCCAGCCGGACGGCACACGTACCTGGCGGGTCGGCATGCGTACCCAGGGAGTCGTCACGCCCTAGCCGAACCGGAGACCACAGCCATCCCAACGTTCAATACGACCCACCGGACTGTGGGATACGCGATGCCGGGGTGTCACGGGGTGCCGAACCAGGCGTGCAGGGCGGGCTTCAGTGGTTCGTCTCCTTCGACCCAGCAGATGTAGCCGTCGGGGCGGACGAGTACGCCGGCGCCGTAGGCGGAGGGGAGCGTCGAGATGTCCGGGGCCACCGTGAGGCGCGGGCCCCAGTGGCGGGCCAAGTCCCGGTTGCGCGGGTCGTCGCTCAGCAGAATGCCTTGGCCCTCAGGCAAACACAGGCCGCGGTATCGGGTGCCCAGCAGGCGATGGGGCGGGCCGGTCATCGGGTAGCGGATGTCCAAACCGGACACCATGTTCGCCAGGTGGCGGTTGGCGTCAGGCAGAACGGCCAGGTCGGCGAAGAGCTTTCGCGCGCCCGTGTTTTCGGGTTGGACGAGGAGGCTGTGCGTCCGGGTGCCGTCGAGCACTCGGGCGGCGACCGGGTGGCGTTCGGATTCGTAGGTGTCGAGCAGGCCGATCGGGCCGTGGCCCTTGAGGTCGGCCGCGAGTTTCCAGCCGAGGTTCATCGCGTCCTGGATGCCGAGGTTCAAGCCTTGGCCGCCGACCGGGAAATGGATGTGCGCGGCATCCCCGGCCAGCAGTACCCGGCCCGCCCGGTAGCGCTCGGCCTGCCGGGCGGCGTCGGTGAAGCGGGATCTCCACCGGACCTCCGAGACTTCGAGTGATCCGTAGAAACGGCGCAGGCCCGCCTTGAACTCCTCGTCGGTGATCGGCGCGGTGCGATCGGGGAGCGGGGTGGTGAGGTCACCGAAGACGAGCCGGTACAGCCCTGGTTCGCCCAGCGGGATCAGGCCGCCGAAGCCCCTTTCGCCCGCGGCGCGCCGGGGGAGTACGTCGCGCATCGAACTCCAGTCCGCGCGCACGCCCGGCTCGCCGGTGGCCACCACTACATCGGCCACGACGCCCCAGCCGTGCCCGTCGGTGCCGGGGAAACCGATGCCTGCCAGCTTGCGGACCGTGCTGCGGCCGCCATCGCAGCCGACCAGGTACCTGGCGCGGATGACCTCGCCGTCCACCGTGGCCGACACGCCGTCCTCATCCTGGTTGAGCGCGGTGAGCTCCTGGCCGAACCGCACCTTCACGCCCAGTTCGGCGAGCCGCGCTTCGAGGATCAGCTCGGTCTCCGCCTGCGGGATGACGAGCTGATACGGGTGGTCGGTGTCCAGATCGGTGTAACTCAGTGTCTGCCCCGCGAAATGGCCGTCCCGCACCTTCGCCTGCGCCCGGTCGAGCACCGGATCGAGCAGGCCGCGCAACGCGAAGACCTCCACCGTGCGGGGTTGCAGGTTCAAGGCGCGTGACTGCCCGCTCCGCTCGGGCGCGCGATCCACTACCACTACGTCGACGCCAGCCAGCGCCAGTTCGGCCGCCAGCATCAGGCCCGCGGGGCCGGCCCCCGCCACGATCACATCCGTGCCCATGACTGCTCCTTAACGTTGTTAAATTCGATGATGCACTTAATGGTGTTAAGGTGTCAAGCATGGGTTTGACGAGGCAGGATCTGGCCAGGGCAGGGCTGAAACTGCTGAACGAGGTGGGATTGAACGGCCTCACCCTGCGCCTGATCGGCCAGGAGCTGGGCGTCAAGGCGCCCGCGCTCTACTGGCATATGAAGAACAAGCAGGAACTGCTCGACGAGATGGCCACCCAGATGTACCGCGACTACACCGCGGACCGGCCGGTGCGCATGGAGAACGGGGACTGGGAGGAATTCCTGCGCACCCGGTCCTATGTGCTGCGCCAGATGATGCTCGACTACCGCGACGGCGCGAAGGTCTTCTCAGGCACCTTCTTCACCGAGGAGCAGCTGCCGAACGCGACGCCGGTCCAGCAGTTCGCCGAAGCCGGTTTCGACCCGGGCAAGGCGGAACGCGCGCTGTTCACGCTGTACAGCTACGTCATCGGGTTCACGATCGAGGAGCAGGCGATGTACCCGATGCCCGGCGAGCGGGACGAGCGCTACCCGCCGATGGACACGGACGCGCGGTTCGAGGACGGCCTGGGCATCCTGCTCGCCGGGATCAAGGCCTTTCTCAGTGACGGCGCCAGCTGAGTTCCATAGTGGACAGCCAACGGCCCAGCTCGTAACCGTTGGCCGCCAGGCCATCGACGGCGGCGTAGGTCGTCTTGAGCGCGTGCTCGGCCTCGTCTTCGGTGATCAGGCCGAGCTTCGCGGCGGCGATCAGCTCGTCGGTGTCGATCACGTCGAGCCGCTGCTTCTCCTTCAGCACCAGGTCGATGTAGAGGTCTTTGACCAGCCACACGCCGCCGTCGACCGTCACGGTCACCACGTCGAGGTAGAAGTCCTGGTCGCGCTCGTGGCCGGGGTTGAACCAGAAGTCGTTGACCCGCAACGACAGTCCGGGCAGGATCCACGATTCCAGGTAGTGGAACTGCGGGCGGCCTGGCACCGGCCTGGCCATGTACAAACCGGACTCGGTCAGCCGGTACTGCTCGACCTCGCGGACTATCCCCTTCGGATCGACGTTGGTCTCGGCAGCGATGTCGAAGGTCTCGAGCTTCGGGGGATGCATGCGCTCATTTTGCTACGAACGTGACCTTTTCCGGCGCTGACACGGATAAAGTGCGCGGAGATCTTCACGAGGGGACCACGCGCATGTTCGGGATCATCAGACCCTGCCGTCATCGGCTGTCCGCCAGCCTGCACTCGGACTGGCTCGCGCATCTCTGCGGGCTCTGCCTCGCGCTGCGCGATGAGCACGGCCAGCTGGCCAGGGTCGTCACCAACTACGACGGGCTGGTGATCTCGGCGCTGGTCGAGGCGCAGACCGTGCGGCTCGACCGCCGTCGCCAGGCCGGTCCGTGCCCGTTGCGGGCCATGCGGTCCACGTCCGTCGCGAAGGGGTCCGGCGCGCAGCTGGCCGCGGCGGTCTCGCTGGTGCTGGCGTCGGCGAAGGTCGGCGACCACGTCGAAGACCGCGACGGGATGTTCCGTCGCGCCACGATCGCCAAGGCCGGCAAGCGGGTCGCGAAGCGGTGGGCCGCGCAGGGCACCCGGACCGGCTCCCGCATCGGGTTCGACACGGCGGTGCTCACCGAGGCCGTCGACCGTCAGTTCGAGGTCGAACGCGCTGTTCATCTGGGTGACTCGGCGTTGCTGGCCACCGAGCCGACCGAACTGGCGACGGCCGCGGCGTTCGGCCAGACCGCGGTGCTCGCGGGACGACCAGGTAACGTCGCGCCGTTGACCGAGGTGGGCAGGCTCTTCGGCCGCGCCGCGCACCTGATCGACGCGGTCCAGGACCTCAAGGTGGACAAGGAAGCGGGAGCGTGGAACCCGCTGCTGGTCACAGGCACGGATCTGGCCGAGGCGCGACGGCTGTGCGACGACGCGGTGCTGGGCGTGCGGCTGGCGTTGAAGGAAGCGGAGTTCGAGGACCAGGCGCTGGTCCACGCGTTACTGGTGCATGAGCTGGATCATGCTGTGAAGCAGGCCTTCGGCGATGTGCACGGGCCTCAGGCGCCGACGGATCCGGAGACGCCGGAGAAGCCGGGGTGGAAGGACCAGTACTACGGCAGTCGGCGCGGTCTGGTGCATGGGTGCGCGCTGGCGTCGGCGTTGTTCTGCACCTGTCACGTCTGCTGTGCTGACGAGTGGCCTGGCCCTTGGAGCGGCAAACGTCGTGAGGGGCCGTGCAGCAACTGTGACGGTTGTGACGGCTGTGACTGCTGTAACTGTGACTGCTGTTCCGGTTGCGACTGTTGCTGCTGTGACGGCTGTGACTGTTCTTGTTAAAGGGGAGCGATGACTGACGAGGTCGACAAGCTGAACCGGCGCGGCCGGGCCAACTTCGCGGAGCTGGTCGAGGGCGGCGAGCAGCGGCTCGACGCGTTGTTCCAGACGATCCCCGCACTGGGTGAACTCGCCGTCGGCACGGTATACGGTCACCTCCACGAGCGGCCGGGGCTCGATCCGCGGATCCGCGAGGCCGCGACGCTGGCCGCGATCGTCGCGGCGGGCATGGTCGGGCCGCCGCTGAGCGTGCACCTCAAGACCGGGCTCGCGTCCGGGCTGGCGCCGGGCGAGGTCACCGAAGTGGTGCTGCAGTCCGCGGCCTTCGCCGGGTTCCCGCGTGCGGTTTCTGCCGCTGACCAGCTGAATCGTCTTTTCGCGGACGCCGGGCTTGCGTCGCCGCCCGCACGCACGCCGCGCGAGGTCGTGCTGGAGTTCTGCGTCGCGCCGCCCGAGGACGCCGAGCCGGATGTGCTGGCACTGCTCACGGAGGTCAGCAGGGTTGCGGCGACCGCGACCGGGCCGGACCGGGTGCTGGTCGAATGCTTCGGTGACGACGCGCTCGACGGCGTTCTCGTCTTCCGCGTCGAGGGTGAAAACGTCGTGGAAGTGGCCGTCTACCGGCAGGCGGACTGAAACTGTCGGTGGGGCGTCGTAGTCTGGATTCGTGGCTTTCGCAACCGAACACCCAGTACTGGCCCAGTCCGATCACCGGCCCGTCTCCGACATCCCGCGCGAGGATGGCCGGTTCAAGGTCGTGAGCGACTACCAGCCCGCCGGCGACCAGCCGGCGGCCATCGACGAGCTCGAAAAGCGGATCAGGGCAGGGGAGAAGGACGTCGTCCTGCTCGGCGCGACCGGCACGGGTAAGTCGGCCACCACGGCCTGGCTGGTCGAGCGCCTGCAGCGGCCGACGCTGGTGATGGCGCCGAACAAGACGCTGGCCGCCCAGCTGGCGAACGAGCTGCGCGAGCTGTTCCCGAACAACGCGGTCGAATACTTCGTCAGTTACTACGACTACTACCAGCCCGAGGCGTACATCGCGCAGACGGACACGTACATCGAGAAGGACTCGTCGATCAACGACGACGTCGAGCGGCTGCGGCACTCCGCGACGATGAACCTGCTGTCCCGGCGAGACGTCATCGTGGTCGCGAGCGTGTCGTGCATCTACGGCCTCGGCACGCCGCAGTCCTATCTGGACAGGTCGAGCAGGCTTTCGGTCGGCGCGCAGGTGGACAGGGACATGTTCCTGCGCGCGCTGGTGGACATCCAATACACGCGTAACGACATCGCGTTCGCGCGCGGTACTTTCCGTGCCCGCGGCGACACGGTCGACATCATCCCGGCGTACGAGGAGCTGGCGATCCGGGTCGAGTTCTTCGGCGACGAGATCGAGAAGCTGTACTACCTGCACCCGCTGACCGGCGACATCGTCAAGGAGGTCGACGAGGTCCGGATCTTCCCGGCCACGCACTACGTCGCGGGCCCGGAGCGGATGGAGAAGGCCATCCGCGGCATCGAGGCCGAGCTGGAGGAAAGGCTGGCCACGCTGGAGAAGCAGGGCAAGCTGCTGGAGGCACAGCGGTTGCGCATGCGCACCGCGTACGACATCGAGATGATGCGCCAGGTCGGTTTCTGCTCGGGCATCGAGAACTACTCGCGCCACATCGACGGCCGGGAGGGCGGCACCGCGCCCGCCACCCTGATCGACTACTTCCCCGAAGACTTCCTGCTGGTCATCGACGAGTCGCACCAGACGGTGCCGCAGATCGGCGCCATGTTCGAGGGTGACATGTCCCGCAAGCGGAACCTGGTCGACTTCGGGTTCCGGTTGCCGAGCGCGATGGACAACCGGCCGCTGACCTGGGAGGAGTTCTCCGACCGTATCGGGCAGACGGTGTACCTGTCGGCCACCCCCGGCCCGTACGAGATGGGCCAGGCTGGCGGCGAGTTCGTCGAGCAGGTCATCCGGCCGACCGGCCTGGTCGACCCCAAGGTGGTCGTGAAGCCGACCGAGGGGCAGATCGACGACCTGGTCCACGAGATCCGTGAGCGCGCGGACCGTGACGAGCGGGTGCTGGTCACCACGCTGACCAAGAAGATGTCAGAGGACCTCACCGACTACCTGCTGGAGCTGGGTATCCGGGTGCGGTACCTGCACTCGGAGGTGGACACCCTGCGCCGCATCGAGCTGCTGCGGCAGCTGCGTGCGGGCGACTTCGACGTGCTCATCGGCATCAACCTGCTGCGCGAAGGTCTCGACCTGCCCGAGGTGTCGCTGGTCGCGATCCTCGACGCGGACAAGGAGGGCTTCCTGCGCAGTGGCACCTCGCTGATCCAGACGATCGGCCGCGCCGCCCGTAACGTGTCCGGCGAGGTGCACATGTACGCCGACAAGATCACCGACTCGATGGCGCACGCCATCGAAGAGACGGATCGGCGCCGCGCCAAGCAGGTCGCGTACAACACCGAGCGCGGTGTCGACCCACAGCCGCTGCGCAAGAAGATCGCCGACATCCTCGACCGCGTGTACCTCGAAGCCGAGGACACCGAGACGGTCGCGGTCGGCGGTTCGGGACGCAACACGTCGCGCGGCAAGAAGCCGGAGCAGGGCGATCGCGTCCGCAGCTCGGGCATGCTCGTCGACAAGGACGTGAAGGGCATGCCGCGCGCCGAACTCGCCGACCTCATCCAGCAGATGACCGACCAGATGATGCAGGCCGCGCGCGACCTGCAGTTCGAGCTCGCGGCCCGGCTGCGTGACGAGGTCTCGGACCTGAAGAAGGAGCTGCGCGGAATGGACGCGGCGGGCCTCAAGTGACCTCTGCGTGAACGCCACTTTCGCAACGCTGAAGTAGTGGAGTGGCGTTCACTGCGCCCAGGACGACCTAGGCGTCGGCGGGTGGGTCGGGCTGGAGGATGCCGAAGATGTTGCCGTCCGGGTCCTTGCAGTAGACGAGGTGGCCGACCGTGGGCACGTACTGCTTGGGGAGGGCGATCGTGCCTCCCGCGGATTCGGCGGCGGCGATGACCGAGTCGAGGTCGTCGACCGAGATGGTGTTCACGAAGCCGTGGACGGGAGCGTCCGCTGCCGGAGGCGGGCCCTGGCGGGGGAGGAGGCCTCCGTTGATGCCGGTGCCTTCGCCGGTGTCGATCACCCAGTAAGGGACGTCGCTCCAGCGTTCGCACTTCCAGCCGAAGACCGCGGTGTAGAACTCGGCTATGCGTTCGGGGTCGGTCGCGTGGATTTCGAAGTGAACGGGGCGAGGCATGCTCGGCTCCTTTCCGAAGTCACCAGGAGCCGAGCAGCCTACGCCGCGAAGGTCAGAGCCGGGGTTTCTGAACCGTCATCGGGTCCATGTCGAAATCGGGGAAACCGGCGGGTGTGATCGACTGGGTCAGCGCGCCGGCGACCGGCGGGAGACCGGCCCAGCGGCGGACCATCGCGGTCGCTTCCGCCGCCTGTGCCGCGGGCAGTTGCGCGATCTTGGCACCGTGGTTGCCGCCGGGGACCGTGTACACGGCCGTGTCGTGGTGGCGCGAGGGCCTGAAACGCTCGACGCCCCAAGGGTCGTTCTCGCCGTAGATGTAGAGCAGCCGGTCGCCCTGGGTGCGGACCCAGAAGTCGATGTCCGGCATGGCGAAGTGGTCGAACGGCGGCATCTTGATCGACTTCGGCACGAAGGTCGACGCGACGTTCTTGCCAGGGTAGCGGATCAGGTCCTGCAGGTAGCTGTCGTAGGACTCGGGGCTGCCGAGCTGCACGGAGGCCTGGTAGTAGTACGGCACGTAGCCTTCGAGTGCCTGGTCGGAGTACGTGACAAGGCTTTCCACGCGGTCGTACCACTTGTAGATCACGTCGGCGGGGGAGCCTGCCGCCGGGACCGTCGCGCAGTCGGCCTGCTTCTGGTACTGCCAGAACGCCCAGTACGAGTCGATGACCGTCAACTCGATCGCGATGTCGATCGAACCGACCGTGGTGAAGGTGTACTTCTTCTCGGCCGCTTCCTTGGCGGCGAGCACGCCGAACTCGTCGCGACGCGTGAGGACGTCGCGCTGGACGGCCTTCAACGCGGCGCGGCACTGCGGGTCGTTGCCCACGCGGGCCAGGAACCTGTTGTACGAGTCGTGCTCGTTGATCACGTCGTTCGGTGCGACGTAAGGGATCGTGCCGTCGACGTCGTGCGGGAAGAAGCGGCGGAAGTACGTGGCGGTCATGCCGCCCTTGCTGCCGCCGGTCGCCAGCCACTTGCCGGGGTAGATGGACTTCATCGCCTGGACGGCGCGGTGCTCGTCGGCGGCGGCCTGCCAGATCGTGAGCTGCTTCGTCCAGTCCGGCTTGGCAGGGCGTGACGGCGTGAAGTAGCGGTACTCCATGGAAAGCTGGTTGCCGTTGACGATCTGCGTCACCTCTGACCGCGACGCCGCCTCGTTCATATTGTAGCCGGAGGTGTACGCGACGGTCGGCGCGGCGAAGTCGCGGTGCAGCAGGGTGTACCGCTGCTCGAAGGTGCCCGCGCGCGGGTCGCGGTGGTCCGCCGGCTGCGTGAAGGTCAGATGGAAGAACCGGAAGCCCGCGGGTGCGGGTTTCTCCGACACGACGGTCAAGCCGGGGATGTGCTTGAGCGCTTCGACGATGTCGCCAGGCGCCTGCGCGGCGGTCGCCACCGGCGCGAGGGTGAACGCTGTCGCCAGTATGGCGAGCAGCGTCGTGAGTTTCTTGACCACCATCACTCCTTTGCGAGATCACCCGATCGTGGGCATCTGCCGGATGTTCACAGACCCGGATCGGCCCGACAAGCGTCTAAAGACGCGAACAAAAGGCCATTCCCGGTGACCGGCACGCGGTACGGTCCGACTCATGAAGTACGCGGACTGCCCCACCGTCGAGGTGGACATTCACATCGCCGCATCGCCTGCCGAGGTGTGGCGCTGGGTGACCGACATCGACCTGCCCGCCCGGTTCTCCCGGGAATTCCAGGGTGCGAGCTGGGTCGACGGCGGCCCGGCGCTGGGCGCGAAGTTCGTCGGCCGCAACGAACATCCGGCGATCGGCCAGTGGGAGACGCCGTGCGAGGTCGTCGCCTACGAGCCGGAGCGGTTGTTCGCGTGGGATGTCCGGCTCGGCGATGGGCAGCCGTCGTCGTCCTGGCGCTTCGAACTCGCGCCCGACGGCGAAGGCGCGCTGCTCAGGCAATGGGCGCGGATGGGCCCGGCCAGGTCGGGGCTCAGCTATGCCATCGACGCGATGCCCGAGAAGGAGGAACGGATTGTGGCTAAGCGGCTCGAAGAGTTCCGTGCCAACATGCTCGCGACCGTCGAGGGCATCAAGAAGCTGGCGGAAGGCTGATGCGCGTCGCCATCCAGCTCAGCGCCGAGGCCGCGCCCTGGCGCGAATTGGTCGACTACGTGGTCGAGGCCGAGCGCATGGGCGTCGACCTCTGCTGGGTGGCCGAGGCTTGGGGCTGCGACGCGGCGTCCCCGCTCGGCTACCTTGCCGCGAAGACCGAGCGCATGCTGCTCGGCTCCGGTGTGCTGCAGGTCGGCAGCCGCTCGCCGGTGCTCGTCGCGATGACCGCGCTCACCCTCGCCAGGATGACCGACGGCCGGTTCCTGCTCGGCCTCGGCGCGTCCGGCCCGCAGGTGATGGAAGGCCTGCACGGCACGCCGTTCGCGCATCCGCTCGGCCGCATGCGCGAGACCGTCGAGATCATCAGGCAGGTCTTCGCCGACGGCCGCGTCAAGTACGAGGGCAAGCATTTCGAGCTCCCGCTGCCCGGCGGTGACGGCAAGGCGATCCGGCTGAGCCAGCCGCCGAACCCGGACATCCCGATCTACCTCGCGACGTTGTCGCCCGCGATGCTCAAGCTGACCGGCGCCGTCGCCGACGGCTGGCTCGGCACCAGCTTCGTGCCCGAGGCGGCGAGCGCGTATTTCGATCATCTGGCGGCGGGTGCCGCGAGCACGGGCCGTGACGTGAGCGGCATCGACATCTGCCAGGGCGCCGAAGTCGCCTTCGGGGACAACGTCGAGGAGATGGTCGCGCGGCGCAAGCCGGGACTCGCCTTCAGCCTCGGCGGCATGGGTTCCGCCGGCAAGAACTTCTACAACGACGCCTACGCCAGGCTCGGGTTCGCGGAGGTCGCCGAACGCGTCCAGCGGCTCTGGGTCGACGGCCGTCGTGACGAGGCCGCGGCCGAGGTGCCGGACGAGATGGTGCTCGCGACGACGCTGATCGGCACCGAGGACATGGTCAGGACGCGGTTGCGCGCCTGGCAGGACGCCGGAGTGAACACCGTCCGGCTTTACCCGGCAGGCGAAACACCCGACGAACGCATCACCACACTCGGCCGCGCGCTCGACCTAATGCCGTAGCACTTTGTCCACATAGGACTTGATCGCCGTCAGCGACTCCGGCGACGACCACAGCTGCTCGACGTGTGCGTCGTCGCCGGTGCGGTGCTCGGCGATGCGCTCGTGGAACGGCCGGTGGATCTGCGCCTTGGTGTGCGCGAACGTCTTCGGCGGGATGGCGGCTAGCTGATGCGCGAGTTCCAGCGCGCGCGGGAGCACGTCGTCCGGCTCAGCGAGCTCATCGGCCAGCCCGCGCGCCAGCGCGTGCTCACCGCCGTAGGTCTCGCAGAGCAGCGTCAGCTCGGCTAGTGCGCTGGTGCCGAACGCGCTGCGCAGGATCTCCATGGCCGACAACGGGAACGGCACGCCGACGAGCAGCTCGGTGACCCCGATCCGGCCGTGCGCGGCGTTGAGCACGCGCCGGTCGCACGCCGCCGCCAGCACCGCGCCACCCGCGATGGCGTGCCCGTTGACGGCCGCGATCACCGGGCGGGGGAACCCGAACAACGCGAGGAACGCGTCCGACAACGCGGGCAGGAACTCGGCGATGTAGCGCGGTCCGCCGTCGTGCAGGCGCAGCAGGTCCACCCCGGCCGAAAACATCTCGCCCGCACCGGTCAGCACGACCGCGCGCCGACCGTCCCGCTCGACCTCGGCCAGTTTGTCGGCCAGCTCGCGGCAGAGCTCGGTGTCGATGGTGTTCGCCTTGCCGTGCCGCAGGCGCAGCACCGCCACCTCGCCGGTGATTTCGGTATGGATCACCGGCTCAGATTACGCCGTGCGGCCGGGATCGGCTTGACGCCGATTTGACAAGTGTGACCCGAACGGACCATGGCGATCAGATCGCGAACGGTCCTAACCTGGTTGTGTCACGCCAGGAACGGCGTGCTTACTACTGGGGGTAGTAGCCATGAAATTGTTCCGTGGATTGATGGTGGGCGCGATCGCGGCCACGTCCCTTTTCGCCGCCGGTTCGGTGGCCGAAGCGAAGCAGCCCTATCCCTGCGGTTTCTACCGTGACGGGGCCAATTACCCGTGGTACGGCCACTGCGACGAGCCGCCGCCCACCAACGTGCAGATCACCATCAAGCTGCTGTTCTCACCGAACCAGACCTGGTGCGTCGCGCCTGGCCCGACCAAGCTGCCCGACATCGCGACCAACGCCTGGTGGAACGGAAAGCTCTGCTAGTACAAGGATTCCGGTGTGGCCGCTGGCGAACCGCGGCCACACCGGAGCTCAGCTCGTCACGTCCTTGGTGGCGAAGCGGCGCGCGGCCAGCAGGAAGAACACGGTCCCGTAGATGACCGCTGACAATATCCCGTTGACCATTTGCGTCCAGTCGACATCGGTCGAGATCAAATCGATCCACGCGTACCCGAAATGCGTCGGCAGATAATCGCGCAATCCTTCCAGCGCGGTGATCTGATCGAGGATCTGCGAAACGATCGCGACGATCACCGCGCCGCCGACCGCGCCCAGCGGCGCGTCGGTGGACACGCTCAGGAACAGCGCGAGCCCGGCCACCCAGGCCAGCTGGATGATGATGTACAGCGTCGCGAGCACCATCGCCAGCAGGCTTTGGGAGAACGTCACCGAGTCACCGGTCGGGCTGATCGCGTCGCCGGCGCCGTACCAGATCACGCCGACCGCCAGCGAGACCAGCGGCAGCAGGACCAGTGCGGCGATCGACAGCAGCCCCGAGACGATCGCCTTCTGCCGCAACAGCCGATGCCGGGGCACCGGCATCGCCAGCAGGTACTTCAGCGAAGACCACGAGGACTCCGAAGCGATCGTGTCGCCGAAGAACAACGCCACGATCATCGGCAGGAGGAACCCGCCTGCCACGAACAACGCGAGCACCACGAAGTTCGGCGCGCTGGCCGTGGCCAGGTCGACGAACCCGCCGCTGCGCCGGTTCGGGTTCGCCGAACCGATCTCGAACGCGATCACCAGTATGAACGGCAGCAGCGCGACGAAACCCAGCAGCAGCTGGGTGCGCCGCCGTTTCAGCTGCCGCTTGAGCTCGACACCGAGCCCCAGCGTCCGGTCAGCGCGGTAGCCCGCGACGGCGCCGTCCGGGCCGACCTCCGCGTGCTCGTGCGAAGCGACGTCGCTCAGCTCGGTCAGCGCGGCCGGGTCGGTGTGGACACCATTGTTGTTGCTCACTGGCTGTCTCCCACCAGCTGAAGGAACGCGTCTTCGAGACGGCGCCTCGGCCCGGCCTGCTCGACCGCGACCCCGGCGCGCACCAGCGCGGCGACCGCGTCGGCGCGCGGCATGCCGTCGAGGTTGGCGTGCACGACCTGACCTTCGGAGTCGACCTCGGTGACCCCTTCGGCGGCGCGCAGCACCTCCATCGCGGTTTCCGGCTTGTCGACGCGGAAACTGGCCTCGCCACCCGCCGCGGTGATGTCGCCGACCTCACCGGAGGCGACCAGCTTGCCGCGATGCATGACGACCACGTGCGAACAGGTCTGCTCGACCTCGGCCAGCAGGTGGCTCGACACCACCACGGTGCGCCCGGTCGCGGCGTAGCGCTGCAGCACCTCGCGCATCTGGTGGATCTGTGGCGGGTCGAGCCCGTTGGTCGGTTCGTCGAGCACCATGAGCTCCGGCAGGCCGAGCATCGCCTGCGCGATGGCGAGCCGCTGCCGCATGCCCTGGCTGTACGTGCGGACCTTGCGGTGCACGGCGCTGCCCAGCCCGGCGATCTCCAGCGCCTCGGTGAAGTGCGCCTTCTCGGCGGGACGGCCGGTGGCCGCCCAGTACAGCTCGAGGTTCGAGTGGCCGGACAGGTGCGGCAGGAACCCGGAACCCTCCACAAAGGACCCGATGCGGGACAGCACCGGCGCGCCGGGCGCGATCTTGTGGCCGAACACCCTGATCGAGCCCTCGGTCGGGGTGATCAGGCCCATCAGCATCCGCAGCGTGGTGGTCTTGCCTGCGCCGTTCGGCCCGAGCAGGCCGAGCACCATGCCGGGTTCGACGCGGAACGAGAGGTCCTTCACCGCGGTCAGGCCGCCGGGGTACGACTTCGTCAGCCCCTCGATCACCAGCGGCGTCTGCGCCAGCTCCGGGTCGATGTCGTGCGAGCGCTTGCGCCGGATCGCCGCGATGACCGCGATGACGATGGCCGCGAGCACCGTCGAGCCGATGCCGATCAGCTGCCCGGTCGGCCAGCCGGTGCCGAGCTGCGTACCCGGCACGACCGGCACACCGAGCGTCGAGCCCGGCGCCAGCGAAACCTGGTACACGGACGGGGCGTCGGGGGACAGGTACGCCTGATCGGTGGTGCTGACGACCAGCCTGAGCGTATGTCCCGGCTCGATCGGCCGGACGATGCCCGGCAGTGTCACGGTCACTTCGCCGGGCAGCGAAGGCACGCGGAACGCGGAAATCGCGTTGGCGGGCAAGGTGCGCTGTCCATCCGCGGTGACGTCGTAGAGCTTGGCGAACAGCACGGCCTCGCCGGGCGGCCCGTTGACGCGGAGCTTGACCGTCGAACCGCCCGTGATGAGCAGCTGGGACTCCATCGGCGCCGAGGTGAACTGCGCCGCCTGCCCCGGCGGGTCGATGCCGAACATCCCGGCCACCCGCGAAGAACTGCTCGACAGGCTGTTCAATCCCGGCAGGCCGCTGACCGACGCGGGATTGCCGCCCGCCGGGTGCACGATCGGCTGCTCCGGGCCGGTGAGCGCGATCTGCCTGCGCTCGGCCGTCGCCGGGTATGCCGGCGCGACCACCGTGCGGACCGACGGGGTTCCGTTGGCGCGCAAGGTTCCTTGGACGTCGTAGCTGAAGTTCGTGCCGGGGTCGGCGCCTTCGCCGGTCAAATGGAACTTGAGGAAGTCGGCGATCTTGCCGCGCAGCTGCGGGCCTGGCTTGCCGCCGTCGTGCCCGCCGGTGTACCAGATCGTCTTGACCTTGCCGCCCGCCGCGGTGATCTGCCGCGCGGTGGCGTCGGACTGGTCGAGACCGAACAGCGTGTCACTCTCACCCTGGACGAGCAGCGTCGGCACGGTGATCTTGTCCGTCACCGAAGCCGGCGAGATGCGGCGAAGCAGGTCGAGGCTCTGCTGACTGGCCTTGCCGGTGGTCGCGAGTTCGGTGTACGCCTGGCAGACCTGCGGGGTGAACAGTCCACAAGGGTCGGCGGCTGGCCGGGTGCGGCCTTCGCCGCCTGGGGACGGCGCCGCCGGGGGAGCGGCGCCGATGGCCTGCCCCGACTCCATGGTCCGCTGGCCGGACTCGGGCGCTTCGCTGCCCGGGTTGCCCGCCGCCGCTGCCCCGGAACCGGCCGAGAAGAAGATGCCCGCCCACGTCTTCTTGAAGACGCCGTTCGCGGCGAACGCGCCGGCGGCCGGGGTGCCTGCGGCCGCCGAGGTGGTCGCCGCGTTCGGGACGAGGCCCTGCGCGAGGTCGTTGTAGGTGATCACCGGGGCGATCGCGTCCACTCGCTTGTCGGTGCCCGCGAGCAGCAGCGAAAGCGCGCCGCCGTAGGAGGCACCGGTCGCGGCGACCTTCGGGTCCCCGTTGACGCTCTGCACCTCGGGTCGCGTCGCGAGGAAGTCGATCAGCCTGCTCGCGTCGGCGACCTCGTAGTCGGGGTCGTTGAGGGTGATCTTGCCGCCGGAGCGGCCGAACCCGCGCGCCGACCAGGTCAGCACGACGAACCCGCGGTCGGCCAGCTCGCGCGCGTCCGCGGCGACGCTGTTCTTGTCGCCGCCGAACCCGTGCGCGAGGAGCACCGCGGGCGCCGGAGTGGTCTCCGGCTTGTAAAGAGTGGTGTCGATCGAGATGCGGTCCGTCGAGTTGGGGGCGGCCGGCACAGGGATCATGGCGTCGGTCGTGACGACCTTGGACGGCGGAGGACCACTGTTGGCCCAGAGAAGACCGGCCGCGGCGAGCACGGCGACGGCCAGCGCGAGCGAGGTCCAGCGGCCTGCTCGCGTGCGTGGGATCGGGATGCGGGGCACGACAGTGACGGTAGGTGAAGTTTCCTGAGAGTGTCTCCCCGAACTCACACGAATCCGACATACTCGATGGCGCGCTGTGCACGGTGACGGGCATTACGCCCCCGTAACGGTGACGCGGACTACCTTGACTGGCGTTAATACGACCGATCAGTCAAGATAGATCTGCTGTGAGGGGAGTATTCCTTCGCGGCGGTGTCGTCAGCACGGTGCGCCCCTCGGGGCCCCCGGCACCGTCGGCCGGTGTTCCACCGGCGGAAGAGACCTCCGGTTAGTTGCTGCTGCGCGCTATCCGGAGGTTGGTTTCATGTTCGTTCCCATGTGGCTATGGATCGTCACGGTCGTCGGCCTGCTGGCTCTGATCGCGGTCGACCTGGTGATCGTCGATCGCAAGCCGCATGAGGTGACGACCAAGGAAGCGGCCAAGTGGGTCGTCTTCTACATCTCCTGCGCGCTCCTCTTCTTCGCCGGGCTCTGGTTCTTCGCCGGGCATCAGCCCGCGATCGAGTTCATCACCGGGTACATCACCGAGTACTCGCTGAGCGTCGACAACCTCTTCATCTTCATGATCATCATGGCGTCGTTCAAGGTGCCTGCCATCCACCAGCACCGGGTGCTGCTGATCGGGATACTGCTCGCGCTCGTCATGCGCAGCGCGTTCATCGCCATCGGCGCCGCGCTGATCGCGCAGTTCGTGTGGGTGTTCTTCCTCTTCGGCGCGGTGCTCGTGTGGACGGCCGTCAGCATGGTCCGCAGCAAGGACGAGGAAGAGGAGTACCACGAGAACGCGCTCACCAGGTGGGTGCGCAAGCTCTTCCCGGTGACCGACGACTACCACGGCCACAAGTCCTTCGTGAAGAAGGAAGGCAAGCGCTACATCACCCCGATGTTCGTGGTCATCGTCGCCATCGGCAGCGCGGACCTGCTCTTCGCGGTCGACTCGATCCCGGCGATCTTCGGCATCACCCAGGAAGCGTTCCTGGTGTTCACCGCCAACGCTTTCGCGCTGATGGGCCTGCGCCAGCTGTACTTCCTGCTCGGCGGCCTGGTCACCAAGCTCGTTTACCTGTCCTACGGGCTGGCGGTCATCCTCGCTTTCATCGGCGCGAAGCTGTTCCTGCACGCGCTGCACGAGTACCACGTGGTGCCGGACTGGCTGGACATCAACAACTGGGTCTCCCTCGGCGTGATCGTCGTGGTGTTGACCGTGACCACGGTGGCGAGCCTGGCGAAGGCCAAGCGCGACGAGGAGTCCGAATCCAATGGCGTGGGCGTTCGGTAGTTAGAGGTGCTAACTATCGGGTACCGTCGGTATTGTGCGTCCTGAAGACATCCAACACCTGACGGTCCCCGGTGCCCCCGCACTGCGCGGTGACCTCCTGCTGACCGCGGTTTCCAGGCCGGATCTGAACAATGACGGTTACCGTGGGGGTATCCGCAGAATCGGCCTGGACGGGTCGGAAAGCGCGTGGACACAGGGCGATCGCGATTCCGCCCCGGCCATTTCACCGGATGGCCACTGGGTCGCGTTCCTGCGTACCGAGTCCGGATCGGACGCTCGGCCCCAGCTCCACGTCATGCCTTCGGCAGGTGGCGAATCCCGGCGCCTCACCTCGCTCGCGCTCGGCGCGGGCGCGCCGGTGTGGGCCCCGGATTCGCGGCGGATCGCTTTCACCGCAAGGGTCCCCGAGCCTGGCCGGTACGGGGTTCCTCGTGCCGACGGCGAGAAGGCCGAGGCCGAGTCGCCCCGCCGGATCACCGGCCTGCACTACCGGCTCGACGACACCGGCTTCCTGAACGACCGTCCACAAAGACTGTTCGTTGTGGACACGGTCACCGGTGACCTGTCGGTGCTGACGGACGGGGCCGTCGACGTCGACGACCCGGCCTGGCACCCCGACGGCACCTCGCTGATCGTGTCCGCGCCCCAAGGCTGGGTGGCCGACACGGCCCGACTCGACCTCTACGCCATCCCCGCCGCGGGCGGGGAGCCGCGCGTGGTGGCGCGAAGCGCGGGCACGGCGATGAAACCGGCCGTCGCCCCGGACGGCGCGATCTGGTTCTACGGCGCCGAATTCCCCGGCAACCTCGACGTCGCCCGCAACGACGCACTCTGGGTGCGGCCCGCCTCGGGCGGCGAACCGCGCCTGGTGACCGAGATCGAGACGGTCGACTGCGACCCGGCCGTCGGCCCGCCCGTCATCGTCGGCGACGAGGTCTACTTCGTCGTGCGCACCAGGGGAGAGGCCCAGCTCGTCGCGGTCCCGCGCGACGCGTCCGAGGTCCCGCTCGCGAAACTCCGTGTGATCGCGGGCGAGCGCGCGGCGGTCCGCGGCTTCGCCGTCGACGGGTCCACAGTGGCCGCCGTCATCTCGACACCCTCCACCTACGGCGAGGTCGTGCTCCTCGACGGTGGCACACCCCGTGTGCTCACCGACTACGCGAAGCCGGTGCGCGACAAGGGCATCTTCCCGATGGAGGAGCTGACCGGCACCGCCCCGGACGGCTACCCGGTACACGGCTGGGTCGTCAAACCCGAAGGCGAAGGCCCGCACCCGGTGATCCTGATGGTCCACGGTGGACCGTTCGCCCCCTACGAATGGTCCCTGTTCGACGAAGCCCAGGTCTGCGCCGCGGCCGGCTACGCGGTCGTGCTGGCGAACCCGCGCGGCTCGGCCAGCTACGGCCAGAACCACGGCCAGGCCATCGTCGGCGCCATGGGCACCGTCGACGCCGACGACCTGCTGGCATTCCTGGACGCGGCCTTGGCATTGCCGGAACTCGACGCTTCCCGCGTCGGCGTGATGGGCGGTTCCTACGGCGGCTACATGACCGGCTGGCTCGCGGCCCACCACGGCTCCCGCTTCCGTGCCGCGTGGAGCGAGCGGGCGGTCAACGCCTGGGACTCCTTCGTCGGCAGCTCGGACATCGGCTGGTTCTTCGCCGAGGCCTACGTTGGCCCCGACCCCGAAGTCCAGCGCGCGCGAAGCCCGCTGACCTACGCGGACCAGATCGACATCCCGTTCTGCGTGGTGCACTCGGAGCACGACTGGCGGTGCCCGATCGAGCAGGCGCAGCGGATGTTCGTCGCGCTGAAGTCACGGGGCGTGGAGACGGAGATGCTGCTGTTCCCGGGTGAGGGGCATGAGCTGACGCGCTCGGGGAACCCTCGGCACCGGGTTGAGCGGTTCCATGCGGTGCTCGAGTGGTGGGGCAGGCATTTGGGGTAGGGCCGAGGAGCGCCCGACCAACCGGGAACTTGAACGTAGTGAAAGTGGCGTTCACAACGCTCACCGTCGCGAACGGGGCGTTGACCACGCCGCGACCTCAGTTCAGCAGGGTGTAGTTCAGCTCTTGGCAGACGCGGCCCAGTGGCACGTCGAGGCCAGGGTGGTCCAGCGGGAGCAGGATGTCCGGCGCCACCGGCAAAGCCGCTCCGCCCGGCGGGTCCCACAGGCACATCGCCGGGTCGCCGGAGTCCATGGACGAGCGGTACCAGAGGCCGTCGAGGTCGCCGAAGGCCGTGCGGATCGCGCGGGCCCAGGCTTGGGTGATCTTCTTCGGGCCGCTGGAGATCTCCTGCGACGCGCCGACCCGGGTCGGCCACAGGCCGGACAGGTCGAGCAGGTTCAGCGTGCGGGTGGGGCGGACGATGACCAGGCGGGGGCCCCGGCTCTTGCGGTCGACCGTGGACGTGGTCTGGAAGACCTCGGCGATCGCGGTGCGCACGGACAGCCCGAAGTACAGCACGCCGTTGCCGGGGTCGGTCACAGGACCGCCGTCGCGGCCGGGGCGCTGCTGGTCGAAGCGGCCGTGCGGGAGCGGGCCGGTGTAGCGGAACGTGTTCCACTGCTGAGGGTGGCGCCCGTTCGCGGTGAAGATCCTGACCATTCTGGTCTGTGGGTGCACCTGCACCACGTCCTGGGTGCGGTGCAGCTCGTTGACCAGGACAGCGCGCGCAGGCGGCAGGGGAAGCCGGGCCATTCGCTTGGGTTCGTCCGTCCTTGTCTCGGTGATCTTGCTCGGGCTACAGCCTAGAAGGGCGTGCCGAGCGTAGCGATCAGGCGTGCGACCGCTTCAGGGTCACCACCGGAAAGGAGCCATTGACGCGGAGTAGCCGGCTGGGAGTTGATCACCAGGTCGGACTGGGGCGTGCTCATGAAAGCGGCCACGACCAGGGCGGGCTGGTCTTCCGGCAACGCCGCGAGCACGACTTCGAGGCCCGGCAGGACGCCGGAGCCGGTGAACTGCCATGACGGCAGGCGCCAGCCCTGGTCCTTCCAGCCGGTGAGCCTGCCTTCCTTGAGGCGGTGCCGGATGCGGCTGTCGTCGACGCCCAGCGCGCGGGCGGCTTCGAGCACGGTGAGCGCGGATTCGGCGAGCACGGCGTGCGCGGCGACGGTCTTGGCGCGGGCGTCCGGCTCGTTCTCGCCCGCGGGGGAGAGGTCGAGGCCGACGTCGGTCAGCGAGGCGCGTTGGTCGGCCGAGAAGTAGCGCGAGGGATCGGGGTTCGGCGGGGACAGTTTCCGAGCGGCGTCCTCGACGAGCGTGAGGAACTCGGTTGCGTCCACTTTGAGCCCGGCCTTGGCGAGTACGTTCTCGAGCGCGACTGACATCTATCTACTCTAACCCCGTTGTGCGGGTTCGTGCGGTTTCGTGCCCCATCTGTGGGTGAATTCACCAAAGATCGACACAGAGAGCACATAATCAAACACGCGGGGTAGGGAAGATGAGTCAGTTTGACCTCATCGCGGAAGGTTGTCCAGAGGCCGGAGTGCGTTGCTTTCCCACGGTCACCCGGACGAGTGGGGGGCGAGAAACACGCCCTACCTCCGGCGCGAGCTCGCACGTTCCACCAGTGAGGCCTCCAGCACCCTCGACGCGGGCGGCAGGCTGTTGTCGGCGATGCGGTCCAGCAGCATCCGCGCGGCGATCACGCCGATGTCGTAGGCGGGCTGGGCCATCACGGTCAGCGGCGGGTCGATGAGCTTGGCCCACGTCGGATCATCGAACGTCACCACGCCGATGTCGCGCCCCGGCCGCAGGTTCCGCTCGGTGAGCGCCTGCAGCACGTCGAGCGCGATCATGCTGTTGGCCGCGATGAGCGCGTCCGGCGGATGCGGGCTGTCGAGCAGTTCCAGCGCTGGCACGCGCGCGCCACCCGCGCGGTATTCCGCGTGGCGGAACAGGTCGTTGCTCAGCCCGGCTTCGCACAACGCGTCCTGGTAGCCCTCCAGCCGCTCGTCGGCCGTGCGGATCCCGGATGGGCCCGTCACGCAGGCGATGCGGCGGTAGCCGTTGTCCAGCAGGTGCTTGGCCGCGGTGTGCGCGGCGCGGCGGCTGTCGACGAGCACCTGGTCGCCGGTGCCGTCGGGCAGCGGGCGGTCCACCGCGACGATCGGGGTGCCGCGCTCGCGCAGTGACTTGACGTCGGTCGACGCGCTGCTCGGCGAAAGCACCACACCGGCGACGCGTTCCTGCAACGCGACGTTGATATAGCGGCGTTCCTTCTCTTCGTTCTCGTCGGTGTTGCACAGCACCACCGAGTAGCCCGCGGTCTGCGCGATGTCCTCGAAGCCGCGCGCGATCGAGGTGAAGAACGGGTTCTCCACGTCCGCGATGATGAGCGCGAGCACCGCCGTCTCCTGGCGGCGCAGATTGCGGGCCAGGCTGTTCGGGTGATAGCCGAGTTCCGTCGCGGCGGCCTGGACCCTGGCCGCGAGCTCGGGATCCACAGTGGACTTCCCGTTCAGCGCTCTGGACACGGTGGCCGTGGACACACCCGCCCTCGCCGCCACGTCACTGATGGTCGCCACCGCGACCTCCCATCTTCGCCCCGCGCGGGGCCGTCGGCGAGAGGATAACCCGGCCACCCATGCGGCTTATTCACCGAATCGTGTCCCTGTGACTACGATGTGATCAAGACGACCGGCGGGGGAGAAGTCGAGTGGCTGAAGCGGGCCTGGTGCTGGGCATCGACATCGGGACTTCCAGCTCCAAGGGCGTTCTTGCCGACGCCTGCGGCAAAATCCTGGCGCGCGCGAGCGTGCCGCATGAGACTTCCGCACCACGTCCCGGGTACTTCGAGCACGACGCTGACCACGTCTGGTGGGCGGATTTCCTGACGCTGAGCAGGGAACTCGTCGCCGCTGCCGACGGCAGGCCGCTCGCCGGTGTCGCGGTGAGCGGGATCGGGCCGGTGCTGCTGCCTGCGGACGCGTCGGGAAGGCCGCTACGGCCCGCGATCCTTTATGGCGTCGACACGCGTGCCAGCGTGGAAATCGCGGAGCTCACCGCGGAACTCGGCGCCGAGTCCATTGTGGACCGCGCGGGCACGGCGCTGTCCTCGCAGGCGGTCGGGCCGAAGTGGCGGTGGCTCGCGCGCCACGAACCCGACGTTTTCGCCCGCGCATCACTGTTTCTGATGGCGAGTTCGTATCTGGTGCACCGGCTCACCGGGGAATACGTGCTCGATCATCACTCCGCCAGCCAATGCGATCCGATGTACGACCTGCGTGCCGGTGACTGGGCCCATGACTGGGCCGAACGCGTCGCGCCCGGCATCGAGCTGCCCAGGCTCGCCTGGCCGACCGAGGTCGTCGGCACGGTCAGCGCGGCCGCCGCTTCGGAAACCGGTTTACCCAAGGGACTTCCGGTCACCGCGGGCACCGTCGACGCCTGGGCCGAGGCGGCTTCGGTCGGCGTGCGCGACCCCGGCGACACGATGGTGATGTACGGGACCACGATGTTCCTGATCCAGGTGCTCGCCGACCCACGGCCGCACACCGGGCTCTGGACCACGCAAGGCGCGTTCCCCGGCACGTACTCGCTGGCGGCGGGGATGGCGACGTCCGGTTCGATCACCGACTGGCTGCGCAAACTCGTCGGCTCCGACTACGCCGCGCTCGTCGAGGAGGCGTCCGCGGTGCCCGCCGGCAGCCGCGGATTGCTGATGCTGCCTTACTTCGCGGGGGAGCGGACGCCCTTGTTCGATCCAGACGCGCGTGGCGTCATCGCCGGGCTGACGCTCGGGCACGGGCGCGCGGAGCTGTATCGCGCGGCGCTGGAAGGGATCGCGTACGGCGTGCGCCACAACCTCGAGGCCATGGGCGCTTCCGGCGGGCAGGCCGGCCGGCTCGTCGCGGTCGGCGGCGGCACCCAGGGCGGACTGTGGACGCAGATCGTCAGCGACGTGACGGGCATGGAGCAGCAGGTGCCGGTCGAGACGATCGGCGCCGCGCTCGGCGACGCGCTGCTCGCCGCGGTCGCGGTCGGGCTGGAGCCGGACATCGCCGCGTGGAACCCGGTGCGGTCCACGGTCGAGCCCGACGCGGAGCGCCGCGCGGCGTACGACGAGTTCTATCCGCATTACCGCGCGCTGTACTCGTCCACTGTGGAAGTGGCGCATTTTCTCGCTGACCGGCAAAACTCGGCAGGGTGAAGGGTTTCACTGGCCGGTGTCGGGGGCAGTAGAGAGAGAACGTTACCGGTTCACTACTATGGGTGACTCTCAATGGCCGCCCGAAAGGGTGAATGTTGAATTTTCTATCGGTTGCGGCTAACGCCGGGTGACGTCTTCGCGAGAAAGTAAGCGACGTGCTCAGCGGAAGCACGCTCTAGCGGGAGAAGAGCTCAGGATGGTCGATCCTGCCGCGTCACCTCCGGCACTGGCGCCGGAACCGCGTGGTTCCCTGAAACCGCTCGGTACCGCGGTGGTGGTTCTGGGTGTCGTCGCGGCGGCCGTCGTGGTCGCCGCGCAGTTCATGCCGGAGAGCAGACGGAACGCAGGCCAGCCCCCGCAGCCGCCCACGGTCGAGCCGATGGTGGCGGTCGCGCGCAGCGTCACGCACGCGGTGAGCTACGAGCTCTTCGGTGACCACGGCGCGCGCAACGTCACCTACGTCGCGCAGGGCGCCGCCATCGCGCAGGAGCGCGAAGTGGCGACGCCGTGGTCGAAGAAATTCCAGCGCACCGGGGTCGAAGGCGGCTCCGAATTCTACAGCGTTTCCGCGCAGGGCAAGAAAAACGGCAAACTCCGGTGCCGCATTCTCGTCGACGGAGTGATCGTCAGCGAGAACGAGAGCAGCGGCGAAGAGCCGACGGTGACCTGCACCCGCTGAGCGTCAGCCCAGCGGCGCCAGCAGATGCGCGGTGTCGTTGAACCGCCGGATGGCCCACACATCCCCGAGTACCACCAGATGCGAGATCGACCCGTTGTCCGCGCCGAGGAAGGCGAACGGCTCGGACTTGGCCGCCTGCCGGAACACCTCGCCGATCACCCCGCCATGTGTGAACGCGGCGACGCGCTGATCCGGATGCGCGGCGTGGATCCGCTCGATCCCGGCGCGGCATCGCGCGGCGAAGGCGTCCATCTGCTCGGCGCCGGGGATGACATCCCAGCGCTGTTCTTCCCAGAGCCGCTGGGCGATCGGGTGGTTTTCGCTGGTGTACTTGCGAAACAGCCCGCCCTCCCATTCGCCGAGGTGTACCTCGGTGAGCCCGGCCTCCAGCCCCGGCGTCATACCCAGTGCGGCGGCGAGCGGCGCGGCGGTCTGCACGGTTCGCCGCAGCGACGTGACGTAGAGGGCGTCGAGCCGTTCGTCGGCCATCCGCTTGCCGACGCGCTCGGCGTGGTCGCGGCCCTCGGGCGCCAGATCGGGGTCGCCCTGGCCCTCGACCATGTCGAACGGCGTGTCGAGCCTGGCAGGCGCGGATTCGCCGTGGCGGATCAAGAAGATCTCGGTTGAGCCGGGTGGCGGTACGAAGCGGTGCTGGCGGTATTCGACCTCGTTAGTCACGGTTCCACGCTAACCCAGCCGTCAGTAACGGCGGCCGGTCCGCCAGCGTCCCCGTTCCTGTGACGAGTCGTGACAGCGGGAGACGGCGTGGCGTCGCCGTGACGGCGGGGCTGCTGCTCGTGGCGGGCGGCCTGGCCGTGGTGGCCATGGCGTGGCGGGGTGACAACGGCCTGCAGACCGCGGCGAACCTCGCCCAGGTGGTTTCGCTGGTGTTCGCCGTGCCGGCACTGGTCGCGTTGTTCTGGCAACTACGGCGCCCACCCGCGCCCACAACGGCGCTGACGTTACGGCTGGCCGCCGCGAAGGAGGTGCTCGCGGACGCCGTCGCCGCCCAATGGCGCGATGAGGCCCTGCTCCGCTCGCTCGACGATCCGGATCCGATGCCGGTCCAGTGGCAGGTGACCGCGCGCGGCGAGATCATGGACAATCCGGCGGGCATCAGCACCGGCCCGCTCATGCTGTTCACCGCGGCCAGCGACGAGATCGCCGCACTGGCCGACCGGTTCCGGGCGTTGCGACGGCCACGGCTGGTCATCCTCGGCGCCGCGGGCACCGGCAAGACCACGTTGGCGGTGCAGCTGTTGCGACAGCTCATCGCGACCAGGAAACCCGAGGACCCGGTACCCGTGCTGGTCTCCGTCGCCGGCTGGGACACGGTGGCCCATCCGAGGCTGCATCAGTGGATCAGCACGCGCCTCGCCCAGGACTATCCCGGCTTGCGCGCTCCCGAACTGGGCACTGGCATGGCCGACGAACTCACCGTCCGTGCGCAGGTGCTGCCGGTGCTGGACGGGCTCGACGAACTCCCCGAGCACACCCGCGCCGAGGTCATCGCGGCGCTCAACCGCTCACTCGGCGGTGACGACCAGCTGGTGCTCACCAGCCGCACCGAGGAGTTCGCCGACGCGGTCCGCGCGGTCGGCGACGTGGTGACCTCGGCGCTCGAGGTCGAACCCGGCCCGCTCATGCCCGCCGCCGCGGCGGGGTATCTCCGCCGGTGCCTGCCGTCGGCGCCCGGCACTGGTTGGGAAAGGGTGTTGCGGACATTGCGGACCGGATCATCCGGCTCGGCGCTGGCATCCACCACGAGCACCGCGCTGGGGTTGTGGCTGGTACGTGCCGTGTACATCACCCCGGGCGCCGATCCCTCGGCTTTGCTGGATACCGCTCGATTCCCCACGGCGGACGCACTGCGCGGGCATCTGTTCGACCATCTCGTCGGCGCGCTCGTCGAGACCCGCACACCCGGCGACAGTCCCGACGACCTGTTCCGGCCGCGGCACCGGCACGATCCCGCGCAAGTACAGCAGTGGCTGAGCTACCTCGCCGCCTACCTCACGCACGACGTCGGCACGCGTGACTTCGCGTGGTGGGAACTCGCTCGGCACACCGGCGCCGTTACCCGATGGACGCGGCTGGGGATCGGGCTCGCGTTCGGGGTGTCGGTCGGCGCGGTGATCGGGCTGGCGTTCGGGTGGTCGCAGGGTGTGCTGTTCGGCGGTTGGCTCGGCCTCGCCGTCGGGTTCGGCGCGGGCGGCTTGGTGGCGGCGGTGGTCGGCTTCACGGCGTGGCTTTCCGCCGGGAGGTGGCCGCACGATCAACCCGGGTTCGCGGATCTGCGGTTGCGCGGGCGAAGCGGCCATCTGGGCATGGTGGTGCTGAAGACGTTGTGGAGCGCGGCGGGCGCCATGTTCGTCGGCAGCCTGATCGTCTTGGGCTTGCGGGAGCTCTTCGAGCTGGGGACCAGCTTGGCTTTCACCGGGCTCGTGATCATGTTCTTCGTGGGCATCGTCGGCGGGGTGGCGTTCGGCCTCACCGCGGGCGTGATCAAGTGGGCCGAGACACCGAGCCGGCTCAAAAGGTCTGGCACACCCTGGGAAAGCTGGCGCCGCGACCGCAACCTCACCGCCGTCCGGGTCGGCGCCGGAGTGCTGGTGGGTGGCGGCTCGGCGGGTTTGCTGTTCGAGGCGAGCGCGGTGGCCTCGATCGGTTTCGACGCCGTCGCGACGATGGTCTGTTCGATCGCGGCGGCCATCTTCGGGCTCGCCGCCGGTTTGTTCGCCGTCTTCACCGGGCACCATCGCGCGTGGCCCGCCTATCTCATCGCCACCCGCAGGCTGGCGGGCGAAGGACTGCTGCCGCGCGACCTCATGTCCTTTTTGGACGATGCACACCGGATCGGGCTACTGCGCGCGGTCGGGCCGCTGTATCAGTTCCGCCACGCCGAATTCCAGGACCACCTAGCCTAGTTGCTTGTCGACGAAACACCATCGCCAAGTCTCGCCTGGCTCGAAGCTGCGCATGACCGGGTGCAGCGTGTCTTGGAAATGCCGGGTCGCGTGCTTGCCGACGGACGAGTCGCAGCAGGCGACGTTGCCGCACTTGAGGCACATGCGCAGGTGGACCCAGTTCAGGCCTTCCTCGACGCAGGCCGCGCACTGGTCCTCCGACGTCGGGTCGACATCGCGCCAGGCGTGGCTGAGGTGCTTGCAGGAGCCCGCGGTGGCCGCGGGCGTGCTGAGTTCGCGGTCCTCCGACAACGGGGCCTCCTCCTTGGCACGGTCCAACATGGACTCTTCGATGTCGAGCCGCTCCAGCACGCGGCGGAGCACCTCGTCGTCGGCCTTGCCCGCGTTGCGTGCCTCCACGAAGTACTTGCGCTCGGCTTCCATCATCTCCAGCCGCAGCCGCCGGTACGCGCTGCTCGGCGTCTCCTCAAGAGATCCTTGTGTGCCAAGGCGTTCCCACGCGGAGTCGGTGCGGTGACGCATCCGGTCACGGAGCCGGTCGAGTACCTCGGGCGGGTCCTCCGGCTTCTTGGCTTCCTCCAGCTTCGCGAGCGCGGCGTGGGACATGTCGTTGATGAGTGCGGCTTCCTGCAACGCGTCCTCGGCCGGGTCTGGCGCGGGCAGCTTGAGCTTGCGCACGAGCCAGGGGAGCGAACTGCCTTGCAGCACCAGCGTTCCGGCCACCACGACGAACGCGGCCAGCACCAGCACGGCCCGCTGGGGCGTGTCGTCCGGCAACACGAACGCGGCCGCGAGCGTGACGACACCGCGCATACCGGCCCAGGCGACGACCGCCGAGTACGACCACCGCCAGGCCTTGAGTCCGAACAGCCGCCGCACCGACGCGATGGTGAACATCCACACGGCGCGCGTCAAGATCGTCACCAGCAGGATGGCCGAGCAGATGACCGTCAGCTGCCAGCCGCTGAGGTCACCGCGCGCGACCTCGGCGAGTATCGGCCGGACCTGCAATCCGATCAGCAGGAAGACCATGTTCTCCAGCAGGAACTGGATGGTCTGCCAGTTCAGCCTGCTCGCCAGCCGTGACGAGCCGGACAGCATCTCCGGAGCCTTGTGCCCCAAGATCAGCCCGGCGAGCACCACCGCGAGCACCCCGGAGCCATGGATCGCCTCGGCCGACAGATACGCGATGAACGGCACCGCGAGCGAGAGCGCCGTATCGGTCACCGGATCTTCGAGCCGCGTCCGGATCATCGCCGCGATCGCGCCGACCGCGAACCCGATCAGCACCCCGACACCTGCGGCGCGCAGGAAGTCGCCCCCGATCTGCCAGAACGTCACGGAGCCCGCGATGGCCGCGATGGCGGTCCGCAACGCCACCAGCGCGGCGGCGTCGTTCACCAGGCTCTCGCCCTCAAGAAGTCGCACGATCTTGCGCGGCATCCCCACCCGCCGCGCCACGGCGGTCGCCGCGACCGCGTCCGGCGGCGCGATGACCGCCCCGATCGCGAACCCGGCCGCCAACGGCAGCCCCGGGATCACCAGCCACGCGACGAACCCCACCGCCAGCGTGGTGAAGGTGACCAGCCCGACGCTGAGCAGCGCGATCGGCCCCCGGTTCGCCCGGAAGTCGACCAGCGACGTCTGGATCGCGGTCGCGTAGAGCAGAGGAGGCAGCAGCCCGAGCAGCACGACCTCGGGCACCAGGTGCACCTCGGGCACACCGGGGATGTACGAGACCGCCACGCCGACCGCGATCAGGCACAGCGGCTCCGGCCAGTCGAGTCTCCTGGCCGCCGTGGTGACCAGCAGAACGGCCACTACCAGCCCAACGATCAACGCCGCGATGTCCACGGCGTCATTGTCGCTGGTCAGTGCCCGTCCCTGCGTAGGGGTCCCTACTCAGGGCGGTGGTCGCTTGTCAACCCGACTTTCGTCGGAGGAAAATTTCACACGGTTTGTAACATCTGTCTGTGAGGGACGATAGGGTGCACGAGGATGCACTGAGGGGTGCTCGTTCGAGCTTGTGAGGGGTGCGGTTCCGATTTCTTACCAGACATGTGCGCTGAGTGCGCGGTTGTGGCTACCGGTTATCCACCGTTGATTAATTTCCAGTTTCTTGATTGAAGACCGGTCGCTTTTGTGTGGTCATCGATCGATGAAGAGCCGTCGGGGTTCCTTGTTGTTCTTTTCCGGCCCGTGCTGGGCCGGCCGCAGAGGAGTGTTTGATGCTACGACGGTGTGTCTCGAGACGCGCTGCCTTCATGGCCTTGTTGAGTGTTCTTTTCGCGATTCCGGTCGCGGTTTCCACGGCATCGACCGCGCTTGCCGCGGATTCTGTGAGCTGTAGGTCGAGCGCCTCGATGTTCTTCGCGTTCGAGAACTCGGGGCTCGAAGTGGATTCGCATGAGGAGCCCGAGGGTGGCGACAACGTCTGGGCGGGCAGGCAGGGGATCGGCTCGGGCTGGGTGGGCCGCATGCTCGCCGGTCCGGACGGTCGCGTGTACCTGATCAGGGAGAACGGCGACGTCGACCGCTTCCGCTGGCTGGGCTCCGGCTGGGAGAATGGTGGCGTCAGCGAGCGGATCGCCACCGGGTGGTACGGCTGGAACTCGCCCGCGTTCCAGAATCTGATCACCGTCGACAGCAAGGGTTCCTTCTACAGTGTCCACGACAATCTCCTGGTCTGGGCGCATTTCGATGAAGTTGCGAAGAAATGGTCCGAAAGGGCGATCGACACCGGCTGGCAGGATAAGTACGATCTGATCACCGCGGCCGGTGACGGCGTTATTTTCGCGCGTACCGCCGCTGGTGACCTTTTTCGATTCCAGTACCACGAGGCGAGCCAGCGCTGGCTCGAGTACGGTCGTAAGGTCGGTTCCGGTGGGTGGAACAACAAGGCGCGTATTACTTCAGCTGGCGCGGATATCCTCTACGCTTTGGACGGAAACAGTTCCGAACTCCAGTGGTACCGGTACATCGGTGCCGGAAACTGGGCGGACGGCCCCTTCAGCGTCGGTAGTGACATCGCTCCCGAAACTCAGATCTCCGCGACCTCGGATGCCTGCTCGGCGGTCAACCCGGTGCTCCCGCAACGGCCCACGGTGCCTGCCAGGCCGAACGCGGCGAGCTACGTGATCGAGGGCGAGACCGGCAGGTTGCAGCACTTCCACGTGGACGGCGCAGGGCGGTTCGTGCAGGGCCGTCAGCGTTCCGCCGACCCCACGGTCGTCGATTTCACCCCGATTAACGGCTACCAGGACTACGTCGGCACGCCTAGCGCCGTTCAGGACGCTGACAAGCGGGTTTACGCGGCTGCGCTCGGCCGTGACAGCGAGAGCCGATTCAGCAGCAGGCCTGCCGGAACGGTGACCTGGCCGGACACCACGAGCTTCGGTGGCTGGAGCCCCGGCCCGGTGGTGATGGCCAAGCGAGACAATGTGGGCTTCGCGTTCACGGTGGACAGTGCCGGCAAGCTCTGGGCGCGCCGCCAGGACACCGCCACCAAGGACTTCCTGGCCTGGCGACCGCTGACGTCGACCAACTTGTCCTCGGACATCACCGTCGTCACGCAGGCTGACGGCATCGACGTGTTCGCCCGCACCAAGGCCGGTCTGTACACCAAGGCCACCTACAACACCGGTAACGGCAGCATCAGTGCTTGGAGCACCGTCCCCGGCACCGGCTGGGACAAGAAGGCCGCCGGAGTCCCGTGGCCGGACAAGACCCTTCAGGTGTTCGCGACCCAGGCGGACGGCGCCGTGGTCACGCTGCGGGAGACCACCACCGGCTTCACCGGTACCTGGCAGGCACTTCCGGCCGTCACCGCCAGTGGCGCGCCAACGGCGATCGTCGACGCGAACGGGCTGACGCACGTGGCCGTGCGCGGTACGGACAGCCTCATCTATGTCACCGAGCAGGTGGCGTTGGGCAGTAACACCTTCCGTCCGTGGCAGAAACTGGCCGACCAGCGGACGGGCATCGCGTACGAGTCCGCGACCGATCCCGCCACCGCCGCGTTCGCGGCAGGCGGCTCGGCCGTCACCTTCCGCGACGCCGACGGCGTCACCTATGTGTTCACGTCCGGTGCGCAGGCTCAGACCGCGGCGGCCCGGTCCTCGGCAGACGCGCGGACCGTGTATCACGGCGGGCCCGCTACCAAGCCGAAGTTCTGACAAGTTCGCGCCGGTGCCCGGGTGTTCTCACCGGGCACCGGCCCGATCCTGCCTCGTTCCGCTGACTCATTCAGGTGGTTCCATGTTCTCTCGTCAGGGTTTCTTCGCGCGCAAAATCGGCAGACCCGGCAAAGCCGTGCTGGTGGGCCTGGTCTTGGTATTGGTGGCTGAGGTAGCTGGTCCCTCGGTTCGCTACGAGCAGCCAGGTTATGACGATGCTCAGCTGATGGCGCAGGCGAGGGCCAAGGCACCACAACAACACCAGGGGTCCGCCGCCGATCATGGGGCTGACCCGACCGGCCCGCCGAATCTGGCGAACCCCGTTTCGCTGCAGTCGAAATATCCGGCGTTGGCAGGCGGCGAGGTCAAGGCACGCGCCAACGACGTCAAGGTCGAGAACGTGCCGAACCACGTTCAGGGTTTCGACGAGAAGACGAGCAAGGAACTCCCGGACCGCCGCACGGCGACCGAGCGCACCTACGCGAACGCGGACGGCACGTACACCACCGAGTTCAGCCGTGAGGCGGAGAACTACCGGACCCCGTCGGGCGCGTACCAGCCGATCGACACCTCGATCGTGCCACGCGAGGACGGCACCGGCTGGCGCAACGCCGGCGACAACGTCACCCTCGGCTTCGCGAAGACCGCCAATGCGGCGTCGATCGTGGACGTCAAGATCGATGATCAGCACCAGTTTGGATTCGGGCTGGCCGAAACCGCGGGCGTGCCAGGTGCGGTCGACGGCAGCCGCATCGTCTACCCGGCGGTGCGACCGGGCGCGGACTTGCGCCTGGATGTTCTTCCTGGTGGGGTCAAGGAAACTCTGGTACTGAACTCTCCCCAAGCACCTGGGGTTTGGGAGTTCCCGCTGCGTTTGACCGGTCTTCGTCCGTCGATTGTGGACGGACGAGTCGCGCTGCTCGACGCCTCCGGTGCGGAGCGGGCTCAGATCCCGGCCGGTTTCATGGCCGACGCGAAGCGCGATCCCGAGACCGGTGAACTCACCACCTCCCAAGGCGTTACCTACAAGCTCATCGAACGCTCCGGGCAGACCGTGCTTCGTGTCGAGCTCGACACGAAGTGGCTCAACGACCCGGCACGGCAGTACCCGGTCGAAGTCGACCCGAGTGTGGAAACCACCGTGTCCAACGGTGGCACCGTGTTCCAGTCCGGCGGCAAGGTCGACGGAGGCACCGACCTCAAGGTGGGGACAAACGGCTCCATCAAGGCGGCGAGCTACCTTTCTTTCGGCGGCGTCGAAAACCGCCTGCGCAACCACAAGATCCTCGGCGCGCAGCTCACACTCAAGAACCACTGGTCGTGGTCGTGCCAGCCGCGTGCGCTGACCGTGCACGGTGTCGTCGCGCCATGGACAAGCGCGAGTGCCTACCCTGGCCCGGCTTTCGGTGCGGCGCTCACCCGTGAGTCGTTCGCGCATGGCTACATCGGGCTCTACCAGCACGCCTCCAGCTGCCCGTCCACAACGGAGCTGATCCAGCTCGGTGAGGGCGGCCGCGATCTCGTGCAGCGGTGGGTCACCGGCGCATCGCCGAACTATGGGCTCACGGTCCGCGCTTCGGACACCGACCGGACCGCCTGGAAGATGTTCACCGGGCACCGCACCGCCAACCCGCCGCGGCTTTTCGTCACTTACACTGCTTATGACGCCGAATACCGCGTTGACCGCGGTGTGCCGGAGCCGCCGGTCACCCGCTTGCAGGGTGGCAAGGTCGTCATCACGGTGACCAACCGCGGGGCCAACACCTGGACCGCCGCGGACTTCGCGCTCGGCTACCGGGCTTACACGACCGAAGGACACCCGGTCGCCTCCGTCGAGGCCGCGTCACTGCCGCATGACGTTCCGCGTGGTGAGTCCGTGACCTTGGAAGCGGAGATCAAACAGCTGGACGTCGGCGACTACCTGCTCGACTTCAGCATGCTGCGTCGCGGTGGTCCGTGGTTCACGGACGAGCAGATTCCTCCGACGCGTCTCGTGATGACCGTATTCGACGTGCCACCGATCGTGAAGGCGCAGTACCCGCCGAACGGGTTCTCGGCGCCGACACTCACTCCGCAGCTCTGGGTCGACGCCGTCGACGTCGACGCGCCGGTGAACTCGAGCTTGAAGTACCGGTTCGAGGTCTGCCTGAACTATGTCCAGCAGCCGGACGGCACTCTCACCGGCGTGTCCTGTGTGGACTCCGGGTATGTCGACAAGCGAACCTGGACCGTGCCGCCCGGCGCGCTTCGGTGGAGCAAGGACTACCAGTGGCGCGCGTTCGCCTTCGACGGCAACGCCGAAAGCCAGAAGCTGTCGCCGAGCCACCTGCTGACCGCTGTTCCGCAGCCGGAGATCACGTCGCATCTGGCGACCGCACCGTACAACGGCGCGCAGCGAGACTTCGATCCGCAGACCGGAAACTACTTCTCGAGCGCGATCGACGCTTCGCTGGTCGTCACCGGTCCGGAGCTGTCCATCGCGCGCACCTACAACAGCCTCGACCCGAGGCGTGATCTGCTCTTCGGCGCCGGCTGGTCGACCCGTTACGACATGCGGGTCGTGCCCGACAACGACGGCTCCGGCAATGTCGTGGTCACCTACCCCGACGGTCAGGAAGTCCGGTTCGGCCGTAACAGCGACGCTACTTTCTCGGCGCCGCCGGGCCGTCAGGCCAACTTCCGCACCGAGGTCGAGGGCCAGGGCGGCGGCTGGGTGCTGACCGACCGCGCGGACACGCTCTACCGGTTCCGGCCCGACGGACGGCTCATCGCCATCCACGACGCGTCCGGGCACTACATCGAGCTCGACTACGGCACGCCGGAACACCTGCGGCGTGCGATCAGCCGCACCAGTGATCGGATCCTGTACTTCAAATGGACCGGGAACCACATCACCTCGGTGAGTACCGATCCCATCGACGGGAAGCAGCTCACTTGGAACTACACCTATGACGGTGACCGGCTGACCAAGGTCTGCGACCCCTACGGCGGTTGCACCAAATACGAGCACACGGCCGGTTCGCACTACCGGAGCGCGGTGGTGGACTCCAGGCCGTCTTCGTACTGGCGGTTCGGTGAAACGGGCGGCACGGTCGCGGCCAGTCAGGTCGGGGTCAACCTCGGTAAGGACAACGGCGCGTTCAAGGACGTCACGCTGGGCCAGCCGAGCCCGTTGACGAACGGCGCCGACACCGCGGCCTCGTTCAACGGAACTTCTTCCGTGGTCACGCTTCCGGACGGGATGGTCAGGAAGAACCGGGACCTGGCCATCGAAATGTGGTTCAACACCAAGCTGGGCGGCCCGCTGTTCGGCTATCAGAAGTCGCCGATCGGGGAGACGCCGGAAGGCGCCGTGCCGGTGCTCTATGTCGGCACCGATGGCAAGCTGCGTGGCCAATTCTGGAACGGCACCGCTGCGCCGATCACTTCCGCGGCTGCCGTGAACAACGGTGAGTGGCACCACGTCGTGCTGTCCGGCTCTCTCGCCACCCAGACGCTGTACCTCGACGGCCAGAAGGTCGGCAGCGTCGAAGGTGAGATCACCCACGACGACATCGTCTACAGCCAGCTCGGTGCCGCGTACACGGTGCCGCCGTCCGCGTGGCCTGCCTGGGGCAACGAACCCCGACGGTTCTTCGCGGGTCAGATCGACGAGGTGGCCTACTACGAGTACCCCGTCGGCCCGACGGCTGTGGCCGCGCACTTCCAGGCCAAGGCCGGCGCCGACTACCTCACCAAGATCTCGTTGCCCAGTGACCGGGTCGCGGCGCAGCTCGCTTACAACACGACGGCCGACCGGCTCGTCGAGCTGACCGATCGCGACGGCGGGCGCTGGAAGCTGGCAACCCCGGTGGTCACCGGCGCCGCGAACAACCTGGTCAGGACCACCCAGGTCACCGATCCCGGCAACCGGCTTCACTTCTACGACTACGACCCCATGCGCGGGCGCATCCTCCGCTACATCGCGCCTCTCGGGCAAGGGCTGCGCCAGGAGGATCGGCGCGACCCTGCCGGAAACCCGGTCCCGCCACCGCCCTCACCGTGCGATCCGTCGAACCCGCCTCCGCCAGGCGATCCATCGTTCTGCGGCGGTCCGACCACCGGTGGTGCACCGTGGGTCGGCGGGCCGGCGTACGGCCAGGGCGTTCGTGCCTTCGACTACGACGACCAAGGTTTCCAGACGACGATCACCGACGAGATCGGCGATCTCGTCGTGCTCACCAACGACGAGCGCGGCAACGTCATCGCGCGTAAGACCTGTCGTGTCGCACCAGGAAACTGTCAGACGAGCTACTACAGCTACTACCTGAACCCCGGCGACGTGACAGATCCACGCAACGACAAGCTGGTCTCGTCGCGTGACGCTCGTTCGGCGAACGCTTCGGATTCGAAGTACGCGACGACCTACACCTACACGGGTGTCGGCGTGCGCGGGCTTGTGGAAACCGTGAAAACGCCGGACGGCGCGGTCACCAAATACGCCTACACGGATGGCAACGACGCCGCTATCGGCGGTGGCAACGCGCCCGCCGGGCTGATCCGGCAGGTGGAGGATCCACGTGGCGGCGTGACGAAGTATTCGTACTTCCGCAATGGCGACCTTGCTCAAGTCATCGACGCGGCCAAGCTGATCACCAACTTCACCTACGACGTCTTCGGTCGCCGGATCGCTCAGACCCAGGTCAGCGACAGCTTCCCCGGTGGCGTCACGACGACCTTCGGGTTCGACGCGCTGTCGCGTCAGACCGCGATGACCAGCCCCGCGGTGGTCAATCCCCTGACTCAGGTCAAGCACACAGGCCAGGTACTGCAGGGTTACGACGCCGACGGAAACCTCACCAGGATCGAAGCCAAGGACACCACCGGCGGCGACCCGAGCCGCGTGACCGCCATCGCCTACGACGAGTTCGGGCACGCGAACCAGGTCACCGACGCCGAAGGTGCCAGCACCCACTTCGGTTACGACGGCTTCGGCAACGTCACCTGGCGCGTGGACGCGGGCGGCAACAAGTACGAATTCGGCTACACGGGCAGGAACGCGCTCGCCGAAGTCCGGTTGCGTGCCTTCCATGGCAACGCGGTCGATCCGGTCACCGACGGCGGTGACACCGACGGCGGAGGCGACACCTCGTCCGCACCGACGCTCGTGCTCGCGTCCTATGGCTACGACCTCGCGGGTAAGCGCATCCGGCAGACCGATGCCATGGGCAGGACGACTCGTTTCCAGCACTTCGGTGACGGCAAGATCTGGAAGGTCGTCGCGGAGAAGGTCAGCGACCCGTTCAACCCGAACGCGCCCAAGCGCGATATCACACTGCACGAGTTCGCCTACGACGCCGCAGGGAACCGGGTGCAGGACACCAGGCCGAATGGTCAGGTGACCGGTTACGAATTCGACGCGGCAGGCAGGGCTGTCGTCGAGAACGACGATCCCGCCGGTTTGGCGAACCGCACGGAATGGACCTACGCGCAGGGCGGTGACATCAAGAAGGTCACCAGGTCCGGAAAGAGTTCGAACAGCACCCGGCTCGATGTCGGCCGGATCGAAACCACCGAGTACGAGTACGACACCGCGGGCCGTCAGACGAGCAACTCAGTCGTCAACAACGCTTCGGAGAAGTTCACCACCACATACGGCTACGACCAGCGGGGTCTTGTCACCTCGGTGACAGAGCCCAGGGGCAACGTCGCCGGTGCGGACCGGGCACTGTTCACCACCGAGTCGCGGTACGACGAACTCGGGCTTCCGATCACGGTTACCGGCCCGTTGACCGCGGCGGAGACCGGCGGAAACCAGGCCGCGCAGGTGCGGCCGCAGACCATGACCGGCTACAGCACCTTCGGCGAACCGACGAACGTCCGCGAGCCGAACGGAAACCTCAGCACCACGGCGTTCGACCGGCTGGGCAGAGTGACGGAGTTGACGTCACCCGAGTACCGCGCGCCGGGCGACACCACGGGCAAGAAGGCCGTGGCCAAACTCGCCTACGACGGTCTCGGCAACGTCATCGCCTCGACGAATCCGCTCGGAGCGATCACCCGTAGCCGGTACGACCAGCTCGGCAGGCTCGTCGAGCGGATCGACCCACGGCCGGACGCGGGCGACCAGCCTGGTGGGGTTTGGAGCTACAGCTACACCAAGGCGAGCGAACCGCTGTCCGTCACGGATCCCACGGGCTCGAGAAGGGAGGCGACCTACGACGACCTCGGTCGTCAGGTCACCTCGACCAAGCTCGAGCGCAGGCCGGAACCCGCCGCGTACACCACGCAGCTGCGGTACGACGACGCGAGCAACCTTGTTTCGGCGACCTCGCCGACGGGCGACCGCACGCGGTTCGACTACGACCCGCTCGGCAGGCCGACCTCGGTCACCGATCCGGCGGGTGTCGTCGAACAGCGTGGCTATGACAGCAGCGGCAACCAGGTGAGGGCTTCGGACGGCCTCGGTCGCACGAAGTACCTGACGTTCGATGGCGCCGGCCGGAACACGAGCGTCATCGACCTCGACGCGGGCGAGCACATCCTCCGCAAGCGGTCGGCGACCTATGACGCCGTCGGCAACAAGATCTCCGAGGCCGACGCTTTCAACCACACGACGAAGTTCGGCTACGACAACCGCAGTCTGCTCGTCCGCCAGGAAGAGCAGACGACTGACGTGGCGGCCGATGCCATCGTCACCACCTTCGGCTATGACGCCGCGGGTAACCGGACCAGGGTCACGGACGGCAGGCAGAACGCGACCGTTCGCACGTACAACTCGCTGGGCTTGGTCGAATCGGTCATCGAAGCGGCCACCACGGCGCATCCGTTGCCCGCCGACAGCACGTGGACCAATACGTACAACCTTGTCGGTCAGGTTACGAAGTCGGTCGCTCCTGGCGGTGTCACTCGTCAGCGTGAGTTCGACGCGCTCGGCAGGTTGAAACTGGAGACCGGCACCGGCGCCGCCCAGCCGACGGCCGACCGCAAGTTCCGCTTCGACGCGGCCGGGCGCGTGCTCGGCTTGGACACACCAGGTGGCGAGAAGACGTTCACCTACAACGACCGCGGCGCACTGCTGACCAGCACGGCGCCGTCGGCGGGAACGTCGAGCTACACCTACGACGGCGTCGGCAGGCTGACTGAACGTACGGACAAGGCAGGCACTGCAAAGTTCTCGTACACCCAAGGGCGGCTTTCGAGCCAGACCGACGGGTTGACCGGCGTCGCGCAGGCCGTCGGGTACGACGGCGCGGGCGCGGTGTCGCAGGTCGACTACGGCTCGGGTCGAAAGAGGACGTACTCGTATGACGACTTCGGTCGGCTCAGTGGAGATGACCTCAAGGGCTCCGATGGTGCTTCGCTGTCGTCGGTCACGTACGGCTATGACGTCGAAGACAGGTTGACCAGCAAGAAGACGTCCGCAGGGGACAACACCTACGGCTACGACTTCGCAGATCGCCTGACCTCGTGGACTTCTGCGGGCAAGACGGTCGACTACAAGTGGGACGCTTCGGGGAACCGAGTCAAGGCGGGCGCGAAGACCGCCACCTTCGACCAGCGGAACCGTCAGCTGACCGACGGCGCGGACACGTTGGCGTGGTCACCTCGGGGAACCCTGGATTCACGCACGACGGCTTCCGGGACGGTCACCTCCGCGTTCGATGCTTTCGACCGCGCGGTCAAGCAGGGATCCGCGACCTACGGCTACGACAGCTTGGACCGCGCGTCCGACCGCAACGGCCGGGCGATGTCTTACGACGGCATGAGCCTCGACCTGATCTCGGATGGGGTGTCGAGCTTCTCTCGCGGGCTTGACGGAGGCTTGCTGTCGCAGGTCAACGACTCGGGCGTGGCGCAGATCGCGCTCACGGACCGGCACTCGGACGTGGTCGGCGGGCTGCACCCATCGTCGAGTTCGCTCGTCGGGTCGTCGACGTTCGATCCCTTCGGCCAGCGGACCGGCGGATCCGGTGCCGCGTCGCCTCTGGGGTACCAGTCGGACTACACCGACCCGGAAACCGGCGGCGTCGACATGGGCGCGCGGTGGTACGCGCCTGGGACTGGAACGTTCACAGCTCGCGACAACGTAGCCTTGCCGACCAAGCCGTCGGTGGCCGCGAACCGCTACACCTATGGATTCGGACAGCCGACAAATCTCGCAGACCCAGACGGTCATTGCCCGGCTTGTGTGGTTGCTGCTCCTCTTGCAGGAGCAGGTCCTCCTGGATGGCTTGCCGGCGGGTTGATCATTCTCGGCGGCCTTGCTATCACATATATAGGTACGCACGCGATTGACACATTGCGGGAGGATGCTAAGAACAAGTCTCGTGGCGGCGCGGGCGGCGGGTTTGCCGCGCCACCGCTGCCGGGGGCTTTTCCGGATGGCTGGAACGAAGCCAACCAGTTGAGGATCGCTGCTCAGCAGAAGGCGCGTCGCGAGGCTGAGCAGCAAGCCGGGGGAGGCCCGCGTACTCCGCCTCCGCCACCACCCGGTATTGCTGCCCGGCAGGTCGCACGGGTGAAGGCATTGCGTATTGCCGACCCGACCCCGGCGGCAGCAGTTCGACCCTTGGTCGTAACCCCTGTCTCTTCGAGTCCTGAATTGCCTGCAATCCTCGTCTCGTCTCAGATGAATGATGTTCAAGACATCAACACAGTCTATGACTGGGCGAAGAGTTCAGTTTTGGATCCGGGCGATCCTGTTATCGAAAACGTCGCAAAGACGCCGGTTTCGGAACTTGAGGTGGATAACCCTGTAGGTGGCGAGCGCGCTGCTGCGCCGGATGCCGTTGATGCTCTCCGTGGAGGCGGCAACTACGAGCACGAATCGCCAGCTTCCGTGCAACGTGGTGGCCCGCCGGACCAATCAGCGGTAGCCGCAGGGCGCGGACACGTGCCGGGAGTGGATATCGTCGGCACGAATCACAACGTTCTCCGGCCGACGCAAGACTATGTCGATCCCGACACGGTGGAGTATTATGTCGAGGAGCTCCGAGCGGGGCGGCCAGTAGGGCCTATCGAGACCCAACGTCTGGCTGACGGCAGGGAGTATATCGAGGAAGGCCACCATCGCTACGTCGCAAGCGTGAAGACAGGGATTCCTGTTGAACGTATAACCGTGGATGGGGCAACGGTCGGCATGCCAGACTGGTCTGGGGTAGGGTACGAACCCTTCAATGGAGACTGGTAGGACTGTATATGGGCGTGGAGTCGGCAAATTATCGCTACGTGTCGGATGGTGACAAGAGTCAAGAGCTTGAGCTGGTCTTTTGCGAATTGGGGATTGAGTGCATTTCAGAAGTAAAAGATGGCATGTTTAAAAACTATGTTTTCCGTGGAGAGCATTTTTGGATAGACATTCAAGTGAATGCAAGGCGTCAAGAGGTCGACGTGCGCTCACTGGTTTCGATTAGGGTGGCACTGATCAATCCTGGCGATGTGGCAGGCAAGTTACGCGAGCTATTGAAGTACCTGCTAGGAAGATGTGGCGGGTGGGTCATTGATATGTCGACGCGGGAGCGTTATAGTTCGATCGACGACGGCAGCTGGGATCGTCTCTGGCGCGAATTCCTGACTAGGCGTCGGGATTTCATTCGGGGTCACGGCGAATTCGAAGCGGCAATCAGTGGTGCAGATGTTTTTCAGTACATGCGAGAAAACCGGAGGTTGGCGGAGTCGTGACGGCGTCGAGCTTTTGTATATCGAGTGCGAGGCGTCTTCGGTGATAAAAGTTGCTGGCTTCGCAGAATTTAGTGAAACGCCTTCGGGATGCGTTACTGATCAGCGTGAACGTCGAGTCTCAGCATTTGCTTGAGACTGTGGACGTTTTTCGTCGGTGTCTTCAGGGATTTGTTGCCAGGCCGAGTGCGGTTGCGAGCGGGCCGCTCATCGTGTGCACGTAGGTGTTGGTGAGGTGGTTGTCCCGGTAGACGACCACATTGCCGATCACCGCCGGACAGGCCATGACGCCACACAGCCAGCTCGTCATGTCCACGATCCTCACACCGTCGAGCCCGTCCGCGGCTTCGGCCAGCGGATCACCCTCGGCGGGGAAGGCTGTTTCACGCTGGGTGTCGCAGGCTGAACGGTCGGCCTGCCGCTGCAGGCAGCCTGGCACATTGAGCGCCGGGCGAGGGATCTCACGGATGACCGCGACCGGGATGTTCGCGTCGCTCAGCCGGGTCAGCACCGTGCGGTAGCCCTCGACGAGCACCGACCGCGATGGCCACGTCCACTCCAGATCCTCGGCATAGGACTGGGGCGACATCGCCGCCGTGACGACGAGGTTCGGGCGCAATGCGATGACTGAGTCCAGCGCGGTCTTGTTGAAGTCGCGGCAGTTGGTCAGCAGGACGCCGGCTTCGCTCGGCGCGTGCGCGGTGAACGGGCAGCCGTTGCGGACGACGACCTTGAGGCGCCAGTCGGCGTGCTTGGCGACGTAGTCGGCTAGTGCGGTGCTGTACATCGCCGCGTGCGAGTCGCCGAGCAGCACGACGGTCTTTGTGGCTTGCGGATTGCCGTAGCCGCAAGCCAAGCCGGTCAGCTTGTTCTTGAAGTCGTAGGTGGCGCAGCCGGGGCGGTCGAGCAGCGGGAAGTCGTCTCGGGCGACCGCCGGATCCGGGACGATCGGGACGCCTGCAGGCACCGGGCTCGGCTCGACGGGGGACAGCGCGAGTGCGCCGGGGTGCTTGTTCGTGAGCGCGGAGCGGGCGGCGAGGTCGTCGAGCTTGGTCTGGCCGAGGTGCCAGGGGACGGTCGCCGCGATGACGCTCGTCGCCACCATGGCCACGCCGATCAGGTAGGTGACGCGCCGCCGTTTCGGCTTGCGGAACGGGTCTTCGATGAAGCGCTTGGACGCTGCCGCGAGAACGAAACTGAGCGCTGTGGCGATCACTACCTCGAGCGCGCTCAGGTGGGCATTACCCGACCGTTCCAGCAAAAAGATGATAACCGGCCAGTGCCAGAGATACAGGCTGTAGGAGATGTCGCCGATGTAGCGTAGCGGCGGCACGGCCAGATAGGGCGTGACCTCCGCGTAGGTGTGCTCGTTTCCGTCGCCCGCGAGCAGGAGGGCGACCGTGCCGAGTGTCGGGATCGCGGCGATCCAGCCGGGGAAGGCCATGTCGGTCGTCAATGTCGCCGCCGAGACGAGGATGGCCGCAAGGCCGCCCCAGCCGAGCAGTAGCTGGGCGAGTCCGCCAAGGCGGAGGCGATGGAGTGCGATCGCGGCCAGCCCGCCGATGCCGAGTTCCCACATGCGGGTCGGCGTGATGAAGTACGCGACACCGTGGTTGGCGGGAGTGAACAGCACCGAGAAGCCGAACGACAGCACGCTCACGAGCACGACCGCGCCGAATGCCCAGCGCACCGGGTTCGCGCCGCGTCGCGCCGCGAGTACGGCGCTGGTGAGCAGGATCAGCGGAATGACAAGGTAGAACTGTTCTTCGACCGCCAGCGACCAGAAGTGTTGGACCGGAGAAGCTGTCGCGGTGGCGTGCGCGTAGTCAGCGGACAGGACCGCGAGAGTCCAGTTCTGGACGTTCAGCGCGGCGGAAACGACCTCGCGGAACACGTCGGGCCAGCGGGACAATGGGGCCAGCAGCACAGTCGCGGCCACGGTGGCCAGCAGTACCGCCGTCGCGGCCGGTACGAGGCGGCGGAGGCGGCGGGCGTAGAACTCGAGCAGGCCGAGACGTCCGGTGCGGCGGATCTCGCTGGTCAGTGTGCCGATGATCAAGAAACCTGAGATGACGAAGAAGACGTCGACGCCGACAAAACCACCCGGCAGCCATGTCGGCCTGAGGTGGTAGAAGACGACCAGGCCGACGGCGAGCGCGCGCAGGCCTTGGATGTCGAGGCGCTGTGCGGATTTCGCTCTGGGGCGAGTGGGGCTGTCGGCGGTCACCGGTTCGACAAGCAGTGACACCCTGTTACTCCTCGTGACTCAAGGATCCAGCTTTGGAGCAACAGGCGTCACTCGATGGAGGAACTTTAGACGACGCGTGATGGTTGCGGGATTCACGGTTCTTTTTGGTTGAATCAACCGTGGAGATGCGTGCGCGGAGGGGCAAGTGATGGGCGAATCGACGAGGCCAGGGTATCCGGGCCAGCCGGATCGACCGTGGCCGCCGCCTGGGTGGAAGCCACGCCAGGACAACCGTGGGTTCGTGAAGAGCGAGTACGAGCGACCCGCCATCCGGCTGCTGAAGCGAGCAGGCTGGGAGCCTGGCCGCTCGGTCGGGATCGCTGATGACCTGGGCGCGCTGGAGATGGCGGGATATGAGGTCTTTCCGCGCGCCGTCGACTTCCTCCGGGAGTACTCGGGACTGTTCCTCGCCATCTCGCGGCCGGGCGAACAGGATGCCATCCGCTTCGCGGTGCGGCGTGCGTGCCGGCAGATCGACCTCGACTGGGTCGAGGTGCACTCTGAGCTGGCGGGAGTTCGCCTGATCCCGGTCGGCTTGGTGCAGGTGGACCAGATGACCGTGTTGTTCGGAGCGGACGGCCACTTCTACGGGGGATATGTCTATACCTTCGGCAAATTAGGGACGGACCTGCTCGAGTTCATCGAGAACACGGTCCAAGGCAAAGGGATCCTCCCTGTGCCTTGATACCTGGTTCGCGCCGGGCGGCTCTGGTTGAATCAGGCCAGCGACTTCGGGACGGTCCGCCGCACTCGCCCCAGCTCGCTCCTTGGAAGCTCCCGTGAACATGGAGGATCCTTATGAGCTCGTCCAGAGTGCGGCTCGTGCTCGCTGCGCTGCTGCTGGCCACCTCGGTGCCGTTAGGCTCCGGGAGCATGGCAGCAGCGGCTCCCGGCCCGGTTCCGTTCAGCAGCATCGTCCCGGCGCCCGCCAGTGCGGTCCAGACCAGTGGGGTGACCTACACGCTGCCGTCGGGTGTCGCGATCTCGACCGATGTGCAGGGCATCGGTGACCAGCTGGCCGTGACGTTGCGGAAGTCGACCGGGTACGCCATCCCGGTGCACACCCCGCCCGCCGCCGATGGCATCCAGCTGTTGCTGTCCGGGGCTCCCGCGAGCGTGGGGGACCAGGGTTATCAGCTCGAGGTGACGGCGAACGGGGTGACCGTCCGGGCGAACAAGGCGGCCGGGTTGTTCGCCGGTGCGCAGACGTTGCTGCAGCTCTTCCCGCCGCAGGCGCAGGGGAGCACTGTGACCGCCGGGCCGTGGAAGCTGACCGGTGGGAAGGTGGTCGACCAGCCGCGGTTCGGGTATCGGAGTGCGATGCTCGATGTGGCGCGGCATTTCTTCACCGTTGCCCAGGTGAAGCGGTTCATCGATGAGATCGCCCGGTACAAGCTGAACTACTTCCACCTGCACCTGGCCGATGACCAGGGCTGGCGGATCATGATCAACGGCTGGGAACGGCTTGCCACCTATGGCGGCAGCACGCAGGTCGGGGGCGGCGCCGGCGGGTACTACACGCAGGCCGACTATGCCGACATTGTCGCCTATGCGCAGTCGAAGTACATCACCGTCGTGCCCGAGATCGACATGCCCGGGCACACCAATGCCGCGCTGGCGTCGTACGCGGAGCTGAACTGCGATGGCAAGGCTCGGCCGTTGTACACGGGCACCGATGTCGGGTTCAGCTCGCTGTGCACCTCGAAGGCGATCACCTACACCTTCCTGGACGCCGTGCTCGGGCAGCTCGCGGCGCTGACACCTGGTCCTTACCTGCACATCGGCGGTGATGAGGCGAAGTCGACGCAGCCCGCCGACTACAAGTCCTTCATCAACCGGGTGCAGCAGATCGTGGTCAAGCACGGCAAGAAGCCGATCGGATGGCACGAGATCGCGAACGCGACGCCGGTCGCGGGTGCGGTGGCGCAGTTCTGGGACACGAACACCAGCAACACCGCTGTGGCCAACGCGGTCAAGAACAACGGCACCAAGGTGCTGATGTCGCCCGCGAACCGCGCGTACCTGGACATGAAGTACACAAGCAGCACCTCGCCCGGTCAGGACTGGGCGGGGACGATCGAGGTCAAGAAGGCCTACGACTGGAACCCCGGCGCTTATCTGAGCGGAGTCGGGGAGTCGGCCGTCGCGGGTGTCGAAGGTCCACTGTGGACCGAGACGATCAAGACCATGGGTGACATCGAGGTCATGACGTTCCCCCGGCTGGTCGGGCTCGCCGAGCTGGGCTGGTCGCCGCAGAGCACGCACAACTGGACCGCGTTCAGCAAGCGGCTCGCGCAGCAGGGTCCATTGTGGAAGCTGCTGGGTATCAAGTACTACAAGTCGCCTCAGGTGACCTGGCCGTCAGGATCGTAAGTGACGTTTGTTGATCGACAGCTCGCCGACGGGATCGTCCGTGGGGCGGAACGCGATGGTGTCCAGCTCTTCCTGGGCCTGCCGTATGCCGCACCGCCCGTCGGCGAGTTGCGTTTTCGTGCCCCGCAAGCGGTCACGCCGTGGACAGGGGTTCGTGAGGCGCTCGAGTTGCCGCCCATGGCTTTGCAGCCCGCGCTCGCCGGGAAGGGGCTCGTCGGCGGTGAAGACTGCCTCTACCTGAACGTCTACGCGCCCGCGGCGCCTGGTCCTTATCCCGTGCTGGTGTGGATTCACGGCGGTGGCGGGGTGATGGGCTCGCCGAATCAGTTCGACGGGAGCGCGTTCGCGGGTAACGGGGTGGTCGTGGTGACCATCGCGTACCGGCTCGGGGTGCTGGGGATGCTCTACCGGCCGGATGTCGCGGACGTGAATGTGTCCACGTTGGACCAGGTCAAGGCGCTGGAGTGGGTGCGGGACAACGTTTCCGCGTTCGGGGGCGATCCAGCCAGGGTCACGCTCGGCGGGCAGTCGAACGGTGGGCGGACGGTCGGGACGCTGCTCGCGGTGCCCGCCGCCGATGGGCTGTTCCGGCAGGCGATCATCCAGAGCGGCACCGGTGTCGGGTCCGTTGTGGACACTCCGGATGAGGCGACGAAGGTCGCGGACGCCGTCCAGGCCGAGGCCGGTGGCGATCTGCGCGAGCTGCCAGCCGGGGAGATTGTCGCGGCACAGCAACGGGTCGGGCTCGCGTCCGGCACCATGGTGACCTACCGGGTGGTCGTCGACGGGACCGTGCTTCCCCGGCGTCCCGGTGAGGTGAAGTCACGGGTCCCGGTGCTGATCGGGACCACCCATGACGAGCAGGACCTGTTCCACATGCTGACCAGAGGCGGCGCTCGGCTGCTCGGGAGCGGCTCGACCGTGCTGAATCCCGAGGAACTGGCCAAAGCGGCCGCCGCATATCGGGAGCTGCTGCCCGAGTGGCCCGCCGAACTCGCCGAGAGGCACGCTTTCACCGCGGGGGACTGGTGGATCCCGGCGATCCGGTTCGCCGAGTCGCAGGACCGTCCCGTGTGGATGTACCGGCTGGACTGGCGGATCACGCCGTTCGGCAAGGGGATGGGCGCGCCGCACGGGCTCGACCTGGCGTTGATGTTCGACGACATCCGGAACGTGAACTGGCGTTACCTCTTCGGGGCCAGGAAACCCGACTGGGAACGGCTGCAGGCCGTCGCCACGGAGATGCACTCCGCCTGGGTCCGCTTCGTCGCGAGCGGGAACCCCGGCTGGCCCGCGTACACCCCGGAATCCCGCACCACGCGCCTTTTCGACGACGTGACGTCCACTGTGGACGATCCGGACCGGGAACAGCGGCTCGCCTGGGCGTTGGGGTCGTGAGTGGTATGGCCGGTTCTAACCGGCCATACCACTCACGAGCACTTACGCCGTGATCTTGTCCACGTTGGGGCCACCATTGGCTGTGGTGGCCACCGCCTTGATCTTGTTGACGCCCGCGTTGAGCTGGACCGTGACCGTCTTGGTCACCCAGGTCGGCCACGCGCCGGTGCCGGGGAACGAGACCCCGGGGGACACCACCGTGCCGTTGACCGAGATGTCCATCGGCCGGTTGGTCGTGGTCCCGTTCGCGAACCGGAACACCACGTTCGCGGTGCCCGCAGCCGCGGCGTTGACCGTCCACTCGACCGAGCTGCCGACCGCGTTGTCGTAGTTGACGAACCCGGTGCCGGTGAACCCGGCGTGGTTCGACTCGACGACGCCGTTCACGATCGTCGCGTCCTCGGCCTGGTAGTCCACCGGCGTGCCGGGGTCACCACCCGTGCTGGTCTTCGCCTTGATCTCCGCGCTGTACGCGGACACGTTGCCGGCCGCGTCCTTCGCACGCACCTTGAAGCTGTACTCGGTGTTGGCCGCGAGACCGTTGGCGATGAACGTCGTGCCAGAGGTGCTGCCCGCGTCCGCGCCGTTCACGGAGATGTCGTACCCGGTGACGCCCACGTTGTCCGTCGAGGCGTTCCACGCCAGCGCGACGCTGGAGGACGTCACGCCGGTGCTCTGCAGACCGGCGGGCACCGTCGGCGCCTGCTGGTCGCCACCGCCGCCGCCGCCACCGGCCGGAACCGTCTGCGTGGCGGTGTTGTAGCCGGTGACGCGCACGGACGGGGATCCGCCCTTGAGGTCGGACGTGCGGTACGTGGCGGTGAGCGTGGTCTGCTCGCCGGGCCACAGGCTGACCGCGTTGTCGTTCCACTGGATCGGCAGCACCGGGGTGCTGCCCACGACCACGTGGGCGTCCAGGTAGAACGCCGGCGTCTTACCGGTGCCGGTGTTCTTCAAGGTGACCGTGGTGGTGGTCGTGTCGCCCGAGGTGGTCGAGCTCGCGTTCGCGCTGACCGAGGTCTGCGCCAGCGAGCTCAATCCGGTCAGGTTCGCCGACGACGACATCGGCGTGTAGTACCAGTCGGTGCCGCCCCAGTTGAGCGCGTCCTGCGTTCCGGAAGACAGCCAGTAGACGTTACGGCTGACCTCCTTGCCCGACGAGTCCGAGAGCACCAGCTTCGCCAGGTACGTGGTGGACAGGCCGCTGACCGACGGGATGGTCAGCGCGGTGGCCTTGCCGCCGTCACCGGGTACCGAAACGTTCGCCGTCTGGCTGAACTTCTCGGTGCCGTCGGTGTTGTACAGCTTGACCGAAGCGGTGAGCCCGCTCGCGGTGCCGTGGTTCTTGTTGATCACCACGACCGACTTGGTGTCGTACGAGTACTGGATGTGGACCGGCTCGTTGGCCTTCTTGGCGCCGTAGTAGCTGCCGCCCTGGTCCATGTAGCGGTCGAACAGCTGCCAGTGCAGCGAGGTCCAGCCGCTGTTGAGCATCCAGTAGATCAGGCCCGTCGAGGGGTTCGACGAGTCGGTGAAGTTCCGCGCGTGCGACTCGTACTCGGCGCGGATGTTCTCGTACTGCGCCAGCTGCGCCTTCTTCACCCATTCCTGCAGGCTCGACGAGTTGCCGTAGCGGGCGTTGAGCGCGTTGCCGAACAGCTTCAGGTTGGAGAAGGTGGCGGACTGCGAACGGTGGTACTGCGCCGTCGACGGACTCTTCCACATGGTGTCGAGCTCGCTCGCCGACATCATCCGGTTCAGCGTGTCCATCGTCGGGATGTCGACGCCCGCGCTGGTTTCGGAGTTGAAGCCCCAGGCGCCACCGCTGTTGGAGTGCGCCTTGTCGTACCAGTACACCGGCGGCACGTAGTCGTACGGGCCGTTCATCTTCATGCCGGAGCTGCCCAGCTGCGGCGAGGACTTCGCCGAGGCAGCCGGGATCACCGGGACGGCGAAGTCGGCCGCGTTGATCGCGTCCAGGTACTCCTTCTCGATGGTGCCGTTCGGCGCGAAGTCACTGCCGATGTGGAAGGAGATGACACTGGGGTTGTTGCGCAGGCGCTCGGCCTCGCCGGTCATCGACAGCTTCGCGGTCACGTGGTCGGCCGCGGTCCACGGCTGGCCGTTCTCGCCGCCGCTGCCGCCTTCCCACTTGTCACAGCATTCCCAGCCGGGCATGGTCAGCACGCCCATCTCGTCGGCCATGTCGAAGAACTCGTCCGGCTCGATGTGGCCTTCCAGGCGGACCGTGTTCATCCCCATGTTGAGCACGTAGGCGAGCCGGTCCTTGGCCGCGACCGGGTCCCAGCGCAGGAACAGGTCCGGCGAGTAGCCGCCGCCGAGGATGAGCAGCGGGCGGAAGTTGATCGTGTACAACCGGCCCTTGTCCTTGATCGGGGCCTTGATGTCCCTGACGCCGAACCGGTCGGACGCGACGTCCGAGGCCGCGCCCGCGACGCTCGCGGTCAGCTTCAGGTCGTACAGGTGCTGGCCGCCCATGCCCGCGGGCCACCAGACGTCCGGGTTGTCGATGCCGACCGAGCCGAACGTGACGGTCTTCTTCTCCTTGGCGGCCAAGGAGACGTTCTGGCTGATGGCGACACCGGCGACGGTGCCGGACACCGTGGCGGTGACCGCGGCGCTCGAGTCGTTGCGGACGTCGACCTTGGCGGTCAGGTCCGCGTGCCCGAGGTCCGTGGCCAGCTTGGTGTTGACGTGCGCGCCGCGCAGCGCGACCGGGCCGCTGCGGCGGACCAGCAGGTCACGCACGATGCCCATGTTCTGGTCCGGCGGGGTCTGCGCCCAGTCGATCCAGCCCATGGTCAGGTCGGCGTTCGGGTTGTTGGGGTAGATCTTCAGCGCGATCGCGTTCGATCCGGCCTTCACCTGCGCGGTGATGTCGAGGTCGTGGCGGGTGTAGGCGCCCCTGACCTGAGCCGAGTCCGCCACCTTGGTGCCGTTGACCCAGACGTCCGCCCTGGACAGCACACCCGAGAAGTCGAGGTAGGTGCGCTTGTCGGTCGAGTCCACGTTCAGATCGGCCCGGTACCACCACGGCACCGAGAAGTCCGCCTTGTTGACGTTCTTCATGTTGGTCGAATAGAACGGGTCCGGGTACTTGCCGTTGGCGAGCAGGCCCGCGTAGACCGTCGAGCGGGACGACACCGGTACCCAGCCGCTCGTCGGGAAACCGGGCTTGGTCACCGAAGAGTCATCGCTGACCTTGGAAGAGGACTGGATGAGGTAGCCGGGGATGGGGGTCGCGGTTCCCGCGTCGGCGGACACGGCCAGTGTGGCCGGGGCCGGCTGGCCGGTGGCGGACGGCACGGCGGCGACGCCGCAGACGGCGGTGACGAGTGTCGTCACCGCCAGCAACCGGATCGGGGTTCGGGAGAATCTCTGCCGGAACTTCACGAGCGCGCCTCCTCAGGCACACGGCGGCGGGGGAAACATGGGAGGTTATTGTTAGGAAAGTTCCCTAACAATTGGTTGATGCTAGACCCCGGCAGGAGGTCAGACAATGGTTGACATGCGGCCGATCGCATGGGGTCGCGCTCGCTCCGCCGGGTTCCCTCTGAGTGGGACGAGCCGCGACGCGTCGTGCTTGACCAGTCCGTTTCGCAGTGTCTAGGGTGGCGCTGAAAGCGCTTTCTCGGCACCGTGGCATGAGAAGAAACGGAGCGCGATGGTCGCCCGAATCGACGATCTGACCAGGCGGAAGTCCGCCACGCCCTCGCGAGCCGGGCAGCTGGGCCGGTTCGGCGCGTTCGTCAAGCGGAGCTGGCCTCCGGTGGCGCTGCTGGTGGCCTGTTTCGTGCTCTGGTGGGTGGTCACGGCGGCCGGACTGGTCAAGTCCTATCTCGTTCCGTCACCGGGCGACACGCTGCGTGTCATCCTCGACAAGCCCGGCTACTTCGGCTTCCACACCTGGGTGACCACCTACGAGACCGTGCTGGGGTTCGGGATCGCGATCGTGGTCGGGGTGCTCGCGGCGGTGCTGATGGTCTCCTCGCCCGCCGTCGAGAAGACGGTCTACCCGCTGCTGCTGTTCGCACAGGTCATCCCGAAGATCGCGATCGCGCCGCTGTTCGTCGTCTGGCTGGGGTTCGGGCTCACGCCGAAGATCTTCGTCGCCGTGCTGATGGCGTTCTTCCCGGTGGTGATCTCGATGGTCACCGGGCTCAAGTCGATCGACCCGGAGATGCTGCAGCTCTCGGCCACCATGGGGGCGGGCCGTGGCCAGACCTTCCGGAAGATCCGGTTCCCCGCCTCGCTGCCGTATTTGTTCTCCGGGCTGAAGATCGCCGCCACGCTCGCCGTCACCGGCGCGGTGGTCGGCGAGTTCGTCGGCGCCAACGCCGGGCTCGGCTACGTCATCCTGCAGGCCAACGGAAACCTGGACACGCCCGTGCTGTTCGCCGGGCTGTTCATCATGTCGCTGCTCGGCGTCGTGCTGTTCGTGCTGGTGGAGGTGCTCGAGCACCTCGTGCTGCCGTGGCACGTGAGCCGCCGGGCCGACAGCGCCGTCGCCGCCACCATCTGAAGGGAAGCCGATGAAGCTCCGCTTGCTCGTCGTCGCACTGCTCGCGCTGACCGCCGCCTGCGCGCCCTCGGTCGAACCTTCGAAGGAGCCCGCCGGTGACGGGCTCGACAAGGTCACCCTCACGCTGAACTGGTACCCGTACGGCGAGCACGCGCCCTTCTACTACGGCAAGAAGAAGGGCATCTTCGCCAAGCACAAGATCGACCTGAACATCCAGGCAGGCCAGGGCTCGCAGAAGACCGTGCAGGTGACGGGAGGCGGGCAGACCGACTTCGGCTGGGCGGACACGTCCGCGCTGCTCGGCGGGGTCGGGCAGGGCATGCCGGTGAAGAGCGTCGGGGTGTTCCTGCAGAAGACGCCGTCCTCGGTGCAGTTCTTCGCGGACAAGAACATCACCAAGCCCGCCGACCTCAAGGGCAAGACCATCGCGTCCACCGCCGGCGACGCGCTGACGAAGACGTTCCCGATCTTCTTGAAGGCCAACGGGATGAGCGAGAGCGACGTCGTCATCCAGAACACCGACGCGGCAGGCAAGATCGCCGCGGTGCTGGCGAGCAAGACCGACGCGCTGCTCGGCTACGCCACCGACCAGGGCCCGACGATCGCCGAGAAGGCGGGTAAACCGGTGTCCTCGCTGAAGTACGCCGATTTCGGGCTGAGCTACTTCAGCAACGGCCTGGTCGCGCAGGACAAGACGATCGCCGACCGCAAGGACCTGGTGCGCCGCATGGTCGCCGCGACCACCGAGGCATGGACGGCGGCGAGCGGTGACGTGCCGGGCGCGGTCGAGGCCATGGCAGGCGCGTCCGAGCAGTTGCCGTCGGCGAAGGTGCTGACGGACCAGTTCACCGCCACCATCGCGTTGCTGCACACCGACGCGACGAAGTCGATGCCGCCGGGCGTCAACGACGAGTCGGACTGGAAGAAGACGATCACGGTGTTCGCGGACGCCGGCCTGATCAAGACCGCGGAGGCCCCGTCGAAGTACTGGGACGCCAGTTTCGCGGTGAAGGGATGAGCATGACGGCGAGCCGCGTCGCGGAACTGGTGGCGCTGGCGGATGTCGGGGTTTCCTTCCGTACCAAGCGAACCGAGGTCACCGCGCTGCGCGATGTCTCGCTTTCGGTGCAGCCAGGCGAGTTCGTGTCGATCGTCGGGCCGTCCGGCTGCGGCAAGTCGACACTGCTGAAGCTGGTTTCCGGGCTGCTGCGGCCATCGACCGGGACGGTGTCGCTGCTGGGCTCGCCGGTCGAAGGCCCGCGCCGCGACATCGGGTACGTGTTCCAGCGCGCGGCCTTGCTGGAGTGGCGCTCGGCGCGCAAGAACATCCTGCTGCAGGCGGAAATGCGTCGCTTGCCCGCCGCGGAGGCTCGGCGCCGCACGGACGAGCTGATCGAGATGACCGGGCTTTCCGGCTTCGAGGACGCGTACCCGCACGAGCTGTCCGGCGGCATGCAGCAACGCGTGGCACTGTGCCGTGCCTTGCTGCACAAGCCGCCGGTCCTGCTCATGGACGAGCCGTTCGGCGCGCTGGACGCGTTGACGCGCGAGCACATGAACGTCGAGCTGCGGCGCATCTGGGCGGAGACGGGGACGACGGTCCTGCTGGTGACGCACTCGATCGCGGAGGCTGTGTACCTGGCGAACCGGGTGGTCGTGATGACCGCGCGGCCTGGCACGATCGAGGAGATCATCCCGGTGGAGCTGCCCGCTGAGCGGGACTATGTGCAGACGGTCTCGGAGCCGGAGTTCGCGCGGGTGACGGCGCGCATCCGGAAACTGCTCGGCGCGGCATCGGAGGGCGACTAGCCTTCGCGCCATGTGCGTTTCGAGCGACGTGGCCGAGTTCAGCGGGACGACCCTGTACGGCGGGCGCTGTCGTCACCCGGAGCACGGGCGCATCGAGGTGCTCGGCTACCAGAACACCGCGGAGAACCTGGCCGTCGGCCCCAACGCGATGCTGGTGCACCTGGCCACCTCGGGCATGCGGCGTGAGCAGTTCATCCCGGTCGGGCGACACGACGACGTCCTGGAGCGGATGGCGCGGGCGACTTACCCGGTCGCCGCTGCCGCCGGCATGGCTTGGATGGACGCCGACGAGGTGACGGTGTTCGAGCACGACATCTACACGGTCGTCCTCGCCGAGAACCCGCTGCGCGTTTCCGATGCGCTAAGCCAGGTCGCTCCGCACAAGCGTCCGACGGTCAAGCCGGAGCTGCTCGAGTTCTACGCGGACTCGTTCCCCGGCCGGTCGATCGCGCTCTGCTGCTTCGACAACGCCGAAGCGCACCGCGCCAAGCCACTGCTGATGTGGTACCGGCCTGCTGACCCTGACCGGATCGTGTTGCCGGCGCTGGATTGTCACACCGGTGGCGTGCCGGATCTGGACACATCGGTGTTGTCGGACCACTACCTGGTCTTCGGCACCGACGATGCCGAGGACTGGGGGCAACCGGTCCGTTACGAGGACGGCATGCGTCACAAGCTGCGCGCGTTCCTGCCGGACCGCGTGGTCGGGATCAGGGTCGACGCCGGGGAACCGTTGCCCAACGGGGACTTCGCGATCGACTACGACGACCTGCTTCGCGACGACCTCGACCGCATCACTCGGATAAAGCCTGAGGTTCATTGACAGTTCATCTTCGGCGGCCAACCCGCCGAGGCCGCTGTCGCGTGTGTTGGTCGTTCGATAGTTCCGACCGACGGAGGACCATGAAGATCACGGCCAAAGCGGCTTTTGTCGCACTGGGAGTCTCGGCAGTCAGCCTGCTGGTGACCGAGGCGGCGTTCGCGAACTCCATTATCGTCGACACGCAGGGTGGCAGAGCTCAATACGATGACGGCGGGGACCGGTTCTGTGTCCACGCCTCTGATTCCGAAGGCGCCAGGTGGATCAAGGCCACGGTGAAGCCGCTCAACGGCGTCGGGCCCACGTTGAACCTGTCCGACAACAACACCACCCCCGCCAACCACTGTGGCAGCCTGGCCACGGCGTACGAGGACACGAAGTACCGCGCGACCATCACGGCGTACTGGGGTGAGACCGGCACCGTCACCAGCAAGACGGTCGATTTCTACAGCTGATCTTCTTGACGCGGCCGGTCGGGTCACACCGGCCGGCCGCGTTCCGTTACAGCGCGACCAGATCCTCGGGCAACAGGTCGAGCAGCAGCCCGTCGTGCCAGGTCCCGTCCGGCCCGCGCTCGTAGCGCCGCATCACGCCGACAGGCTTGAACCCGAGGCGCTGGTAGACGCGGATCGCGGCTTCGTTGTGGGCCGCGGGGTCGATCACCAGGCGGTGGTGGCCGCGCTGGTCGATCAGGAACGCCGCGAGCGTGTGGATGGCGTCGGCGCCGAGGCCGCGGCCCTGGAAGTCCGGGTGCACGGCGATGTCGATGCCCGCGTGCCGGTATTGGGGGTCGTCCTCCTCGAAGGCCAGGATGATGCCCGCGACCTGGTCCTCGAACTCGATCGCGAAGCAGGTGGTGTCGTCGTCGGCGTCCAGCAGGTAGGCGACCTGCTCCGCGACGCCCTCCTCGGCGTCGCCCCACCACCGTGCGACTTCGGGGTGACCCAGGATTTCCTGGAACCGGGTCGCGTCGGAAGCGCCTGCGGGGCGGAGGCTGACTTTGCCGCCGAAGAGGGGCTTGTCGGTCACAGTCATCGGTGTCTCCTACCGTGCTGTTGGTCCTGACGCGATCAGCTTGCCTCCCGGCAGTGTCCTGGCGCCAGGTCAATCCCCGCTTAGGCTGAAGGAAATCCGGACGGTGCCGACGTGGACACGATGGGCTTTCCCACGGGTGGTGCCCGCCTAGCCCACGGGTGCTTCCGGGCGGTCGAGAATACGTACCCAGGTCCCGTCGGGCCGTCGGCGCGCGACCTGGACTCGGCCACCCGTGCCGTCCTTGGCCCGCGTCGAGGTCATCGCCAGGTCGCCGTAGTACAGCGCGGGCAGTGGCTCCTCGAACTCGAACTTCGGGCCGGCGGCGACCAGGTCCTCGAACACCGCGCGGATCGCGTCGCGGCCGACGGTCTCCTGGCCGGGAGGGAACGCCATCACGGCGTCTTCGGCATACAGCTCGGCGAGTGCTTTCGCGTCGCGGGCGTTGACGCGCTCGACGAACAAGCGGGCGATGTCTTCGGGGTTCGTTGCTCCGTTCATGACTCCAGCCTGGATCTTGCCGAGTCAGAAGTCCAAGAGCTAGATCGACTGGTTGCTAGAATCAGCGCTTATGGAACTCCGGCAGCTCGAGTACTTCGTCGCCGTCGCGGAGGAAGCGAACTTCACCCGTGCGGCCGAGAAGGTGCACGTCGCCCAGCCCGGCGTGAGCGCGCAGATCCGCCGCCTCGAACGGGAGCTGGGGGAGGCGTTGTTCGACCGGTCCGGTCGCACGGTCACGCTCACCGAGGCGGGCGCGGCGGTGCTGCCGTACGCGCGGGCCGCGCTGGAGGCGGTCGAGGGCGCGAAGCAGGCGGTCGACGAACTGACTGGACTGCTGCGCGGCCGGGTCGCGGTCGGCATGGTGACCTCGTGCCGGGCCGCGGATCTGCCAGACCTGCTCGCCGACTTCCACAAGAATCATCCGGCCGTCGAGATCACCTTGTCCGAAGCCAATTCCGACGTGCTCGTCGCGTCGCTGCTGACCGGTGAACTCGACCTGGCGCTGATCGGCACGGTCACCGGATCGGTGCCAGGGCTGGAAACCTCGATCGTCACCGACGAGCCGATCGTGGCCGCCGTGTGCCGCGGTGACTCGCTCGCGGACCGCGCGGCCGTTCCGCTCACGGGTTTGCGGGACCGGTCGCTCATCTGCTTGCCGAAGGGGACCGGCATGCGCGCGGCGCTCGACGAGGCCGCCGCGGTCACGGGGTTCGAGCCGCGGATCGCGTTCGAGGCCAGCGATCCCGGCGTGCTCGCCGATCTCGCCGGGCGCGGGCTCGGGGTGGCGATCCTGCCGTCGTCACTGGCGGAAACCCGACGCGACCTGCACTCGATGATGATCACCGAGCCGGGGCTGCGCGGCACGCTCGCACTCGCCTGGCGTGCGGAAGGACCACGCGGCCCGGCCGCCCGCGCACTGGTCGAGCACGCCCGCGCGCCACACGCTCGTTCCTCGATCGCCTCAAATCGTTAACACTATCGAGTGAATTTCTGTGGCAATCTCACCCCGACCTGTCACACGGGGAGAGGGAGCCGCTCATGCCGGTTCGTCGCTGGAAACCGTTGTCCCTGCTAGTGGCCACCGTGGTCGGGGTGGTCGTCACGCTCCAGCTGACCACCAGCGCGACCGCCGCGACCCAGCTCACCGTCGCGCAAGCGATCGCGCAGCAGGGCACGGCGAGCGCCACCGTCCGCGGGTACGTCGTCGGCCAGCCGACCGCGACGACCACCGTCGTCCGCTCGAACTTCCCGAACGACTACGCGCTCGCGCTCGCCGACAGCGCGGCCGAGACGAACACGTCGAAGATCCTGTACGTCCAGATCACCACGGGTTTCCGCGCCCAGTACGGCTTGCAGAGCAACCCCGGCCTGATGGGCAAGCAGCTCGACGTGACCGGCAAGCTCGCCGCGTACTTCTCGCACGCGGGCCTCACCTCGCCGACCGCGTTCGCTGTGGTCACCGGCACGCCGCCGGGCAGCACCACGACCACCGCGCCGCCGACGACCACGACCAGCGCCCCGTCGGACAGCTACTACCAGAACGCGCTCGGCAAGACCGGCGCCGCGCTGCGTTCGGCGCTGCACCAGATCATCAGCACCAACACCAAGCTCAGCTACGACCAGGTCTGGGACGCGCTCAAGGCGACCGACGAGGACCCGGCGAACCCGAACAACGTCATTCTCGTGTACAGCGGCCGTTCGCAGAGCAAGTCCACCAACGGCGGCGGCGTCAACGACTGGAACCGCGAGCACGTCTGGGCCAAGTCGCACGGCGACTTCGGCACCGCGACCGGCCCCGGCACCGACCTGCACCACCTGCGCCCCGAAGACGTCACAGTCAACTCCGACCGCGGCAACAAGGACTTCGACATGGGCGGCACCCCCGTTTCGGAAGCGCAGGGCAGCTACACCGACGCCGACTCCTTCGAGCCGCGCAACGCGGTCAAGGGCGACGTCGCGCGGATGATCTTCTACATGGCGCTGCGCTACGACGGTGGCGACGGCTTCGCGGACCTCGAAGTCGACGACACGGTCAACAACGGGACCGCGCCTTACATCGGCAGGCTTTCGGTGCTCAAGCAGTGGAGCCAGCAGGACCCGCCCGACGCCTTCGAGAAGCGGCGCAACCAGGTCATTTTCGATACGTACCAGCACAACCGGAACCCGTTCATCGACCACCCGGAGTGGGTTTCGGCGCTCTGGGGCTAAGAGGCTCGGAAAGTCAAACGTGACGTGCGGTCGTGGGGGGGTGGGGGGGGGGGTAAGGCCGCGTGGGACGCACACAACCCCAAAATAAAAACTGGGGGGCCCCGCGGGGGGGAAGCAACCCCCACCCCC
>NZ_JBHWEB010000039.1:0-49144 GCF_042734395.1 Amycolatopsis sp. NPDC059657
ACTTTTAATCTGTAGGTTGTGGGTTCGAGTCCCACGCGCCCCACAGTTTTCGCAGGTCAGCGCGCTGACCTGCGATCGCCCCATGGTCATCTCCCCGCTTTATCCCCACTTTTGGGGTCGGACGGGTTATCCAGCAGGTCTTCCAGAGCGTCCGCCGTCACAGTCTCTGTCCTGGAACAGCACGTCCCGCAGAGCGAACCAGTCGTAGGCGAACCGCGAAGGTGACAGCCCGGTCTCCAGTTTGCGGCGAGTTCGTCGTGGAGGTGGCGTTCAGCGTCCTGAATGGCGAGGTCGAGCACAACCTCCTCGGCGGCGCAAGCCAGCGTAAGCGATCGCCCTCGCTCAGGTCGGCGGCAAGGGTCATCCAAGGCTCACGCGTAGCGACGCAGAAACCAGACATCCTGCCCCGACCACACACGCCGGGACCACACCCAACGGTCCCCGCGCCCCACCAGAGCGGGCCCCTCTGTCGCAGGCGAAGCCGTAGACCTCGACGGCGAGCACACCCAGCGCCCGCTCGAGCGCCGCAGCGGAGCGCGGGGCAACCACGACCGGCAGGCTGGTTTGGTTCACGAAATGCGACCACGTTTCTCCGTGACAACCGCCTGGCGGACGCCAGAAACTTGGGCTCGTCCTCGAGGGAGTCGAACTCCGTCGAGCGCAGGATGTCGCGCTTGCGGAGCAGCTCAACTGGGGCGTGCTTGCTGATCAGTGCCCGCTTGCGGACATCGTTGAGCTTGGCCTGCGTGCGCAGGTCCTTCGCCTGCTCGGCGAGCAGGTACTGGTCCTGCAGGTTCAGCCACATCTCGGCGGTCTGGTCGAGAGCGGCACCGATCTGTGCGGCCGACTCGCGGGTGATCTCTTTCTTGCCGTTGATGATCTCGGAGATGAACCGGGTCGGTCGTCCAAGGATGGCGGCGAAGTCTGCCTGGGACCAGCCGCGGGCCTCAAGCTCGTCAGCCAGCCATTTGCCTAGCGGCTCGGGGTTGATCGGCGGCGGCTCGGTAGGAACGCTTCTCATTACAGGTTGTCCGTCCCGAGAGGCAGGAGATCCAACACCACGGCGACGTGGCCGCCGGAGCTCTTGAAGGTCAGTCCAATTACGCGGCCCGAGCTCAGCGTCGCGCGCGCCTTAGCGGGGTCGTTGAAATGGGGCTCGATCCGTAGCAGTCGCATGTTCCGCAGATCGGTGTCGATCTTCGCGGCATGAGCGCCTTGAACGAGACGTCTGTACTCCTTGACCTCGGTGTGGGTCCAATCCTCCGGCTGGAATCCGGCGTCCTTGACGAGACGGCTCAAGGTCTCGTCAAGGTACTCCCGGTCCACGTTTCTATTCTCCATCACCCATGAGCTGATGACACGATCGCGAAGCGCGACGCTACCCGCAGGCTCAGCACTCACCGTCCGGTTGACACCCGACACTCCGTTGGCGATCCCATTCACTAGTCCCCGGCCTGCCTGGCAGATCTCCGGACGCTGCAAGCGCGAGCTGAAGCCTCTATGGGCGACGCCGGAGCGGCTGCCCGCAGTGTGCACCTGTCTGAGCAATCTTTTGAACGCATCAGACCCGAAGACGAGCCTGAGTGGGCGCGCTTCATCGACGTGGCCTACCTCAACGGCGAGTACGCCCACGCCTTCCGCGACCTGGAGCGACCGCGGGAAGCGGCCGCCTTCGCCAAGCTGTCTGCTAACGATGCCACCCGACAGAACCGAGCTCGACGCGCTTCTCTCGCCGAGGCAACGATGGCCAGGGCCGCACTGTACGATCACGACCTGGCCGCCGCAACCGCAGCCGGAATGAAAGCTGTCAAGCTGGCGGCGACCGTCAAGTCCAGCCGTTCGACCGGTGCGGTGAAGGACTTGCGGACTCGCTTGGAGCCGCACCGCAACTCGCCGTACGTGCAGGACTTCTTCCTGCGCCCTGACGTGCTGATGCCAGTACTGGCGTAGATGGGCCCGCTACCGGGTGTAACGCGATTTAGCGTTTCGCCGACTTACCGTGCCAGAGGCCGGTCCACGGTGAGGAAATCCAACATGCCGAAACACGTCAATGCGGCGGTGCTCCACCCCCTCAAGGAGGCGTTGCGGCTCACGTACTGGTACAAGAACGATCTCCGTGCCTTCTTGAACGCTACTCTGGGTGATCGCTCCCTTGTGGCGGAGCTGGACTGGACGGCATACAAGCATCAGATCGTTACCCAGCTCATCGATAAGCTTGCGGCTAATCAACACAAGTATTTTGACGTGCTCCTGAACCTCCTGCTTACGGTTGCAGAGGTTGAAGATCCAAGTCACCTCAAGCGACTCACTGATGGCCAGAAGAAATATGACGAGGCGGTCAACTCGTTAACGTCCTTACGTAAGCAGGTCGAACCGTATCGTAAGCTCAGAAGCGAGAAAGAAGACGCAGCGCGCCGTCTCGAAGCCGAGCTGGCCCGAAATGAGAATGCTCGCGCCATGAGCGAGAAGCTCGCGGAGCTTAAACAGCTGTTCTTCACGATCATGAGTCAAGATCCTCAGACACGAGGTTACTCACTTGAGAAGCTTCTGAACGACCTATTTGCACTGTACGACATTGATGCGAAAGGCTCATTTCGAATTCATGGCGAGCAGATCGACGGAGCTTTTACGTTCCAGGGTGTTGAATACTTGCTCGAGGCCAAGTGGCAAAAAGAGCTGACACCGCTCGCGGATTTGGATACGTTCTCAAGCAAGGTAAATCGTAAGCTAGACAACACGCTCGGTCTTTTCCTGTCGATGAGCGGCTTTCAACCAAACGCCTTGACGCTGATTGGCCATAGTCGGCGGCCTACTCTGCTTCTGATGGATGGTTCCGACCTTACGATGACGCTCGAGGAGAGAATTCTGTTTCCGGACCTTCTTATGCGCAAGCGTCAGCATGCCGCGCAAACCGGTGACATTTTCCTGAAGGCGACCAGTTTGCTCACCTAGACCCTGGATATAACTCGATCTTGCGACACTTTGAACACGGTAGAGTTCAGGACAGCCAGATGCGCGTGACATTGCCCATCGCTTGTGATGAAATGCGCCATGGCAGTTACTGGCGACAACCCCATTCGCGACACTCCGCAGGACGCGCTTGGCCGCGCCCCACTTGCAAAGCATCTAGCCGACGAGTTGCGGCAGGTCGATGCAACGGAAGGCAGTGTTGTTGCCGTTATGGGCCCGTGGGGTTACGGCAAGACGTCGCTCATTAACTTGATACGACGACACTTAGAGACCGAACCGCCATTAACTGTTCTCGACTTCAACCCGTGGATGTTTTCCGGCACGGAACAGTTGGTGGATTCATTTTTCACCGAACTCGCCGCGCAACTCGATATAAAAGAGGGCAAGTTTAGTAAGATTGCAACCGAGCTTAGCGCGTACGGCGAACTCTTAAGTCCGCTGGGTGCAATTCCAGTGCTTGGTTCGTGGATTACACGGCTTGGCGCCAGCACTAAAGCGCTCAAGCAGTTTCATGAACGAAAGAAAGAAAGCGTAACCCAAAAGCGCGCCAAACTGGCCGGAATCCTGGCAAATCTAGAGCAGCCTCTAATCGTAGTCATTGATGACATAGATCGCCTCGACACCAATGAGATCCGCCATATCTTCAAGCTTGTGCGCCTAACCGCCAGCTTTCCCAATGTCGTGTATCTCTTGGCTTTCGATCGCGAGCGAGTCGAGCAGGCGCTCAGCGAAACGGGCCTTTCAGGTCGCAACTACCTAGAGAAGATCGTGCAAGTATCGGTTGATATTCCAGCCATCCCCGTTACGTTGCTCCGGGCCGAACTGGGAAGGACACTTGACTCCATTATCAATGGCATCCACCTTTCGGAGCCGCGATTTGATGAGCAGAGATGGTTAGACGTATTTGCAGAGATCATCGACCCCTTGCTGCGCAATATGCGCGACGTCCGCCGCTTTGCGGCCTCACTTCAGGGTACCCTCCGCAGTCTGCGAGGTGAAGTAGAAATCGTAGACGTCTTGGCAATGGAAGCCGTTCGGGTGTTCGTTCCGGACCTCTATAGGGCGGCGATCGAAAATAAGGTAGCACTGACTGAACCTAGTTCCAGCTTCATCGGTAGGCGCGAAGACTCCGAGCATAAGGATGCAATCGACAACCTAATCGCCACCTCAGCGGAGCATTCAGCAGTAGCTAAAGCATTGGTCCACCGCGTCTTTCCAGCTGCCGACCGCCACATTGACAACGGGATGCATTACGATGCGTCATGGCAGAGGATGTGGATCAGAGAGCATCGGCTTGCCCACCCTGCTCTGTTGAGCTTCTATTTTGAGCGTCTCACAAACAAGGATCTGGATTCCTTCAATCATGCCACTAATGCACTGTCTGTTATGAACAATGCTGAAGCCTTTGAGGAGTTCTTCAAGCTACTTGATCCGCACGAGCGGGAAGATGTTATTGTCGCTCTCGAGAATTTTGAAGGCGAGTACCCTGTTGAAGCTGTTGTTCCAGGAAGCATTGGCTTGCTTAACACGTTGCCCTCTCTGCCGGAGCGGGAGCGGGGAATGTTGTCCATGGGCGATGGCCGCCTCCATGTGACACGAGTCGTCCTGCGACTATTTCGCCGTCTGGATGACGAGGCAAAGGTCGAAGCTGCTTCAAGGGAGGTGCTCCCTCAGATTTCGACTCTGTCATCCAAGCTAGAGTTTGTTCACATGATAGGCCATGTCGAAGGTACTGGGCATCGCCTTGTCTCCGAGGTGGCCGCCAGAGAACTGGAGTCCATGCTCAGCGCCGAAATCCAGCGGGCCAATGGCGCGCAGCTCAAAACCGAGCCAAACCTGCTGGGCTTGATGATCTGGATGAGAAACCACACAGAGGAAGAATCGACGTTTATGACGAACCTATTTGGTGACCCCGAATTTAACTGCGCACTGCTCTTGCAATCGGTGTGCCAGGTCCGGAGCCAGTCGGTAGGCAGTCGTGTGATTCAACGCGAAGCCCGGCTGCACTGGGAGACGCTAGAAACGATTTATGGCGACCAGGAGACTCTTCGTGACGGCGTCCAGTCCGTGCGCCACCACATCGACTCTGTCGACCAGGAGGTTGCGGATGCCACTGAGCTAGCAATGAAATACCTAACCGGTTGGCGACCGGAGCGGTTTTAAGGTTTCCGACATTTGCATGTTGAACAAATCGCATATTCAACATGCAAATATAACCTGTACGCTTCTCTGTAACGAGAGCCTTGCCGGTAAGTGGCGCTACGGTTCTGATCGCAAAGTTGTCCAGTATCAGACTTACTGGTCGGCTCGACGCTGTCGACCTCGCGGGCCTAGCGCGATTCCACTGGCGAGCAGACATCGCCGTACGGTCGTATCCCCCACGTGATACTGCCCAGCGAGGTCTTCCAGTGTCGCGCCTGCTTTGTAGAGCTCGCTAGCCTTCTTGATCTCGTCTTGGGTGAGTAGGAGTTGGCGAGTGTCCACGCTACGGGCTTCGAGGAGCTTGCCGACCGTTGACCAATAGACGTCGATCTCAGTGGCAAGGTGCCGGACTGTCGAGCCTCCGCAATAAGCCTTGATCATCTGGTCGATCTCGGCTGGTTATAGCTGTCGCGCCGTTCGGTATGCAGATGTGTCGTGACTGGGTAGGCCCTTGGCTGTCATTGCGAAGCCGCAGGTCCGGGTGGTGTTGTCCTCCACCTGTTGCGGGATCACCTGCTGTTGGTGGTCGGTGGACCACCAACAGCAGGTGATCCACCGAGAGAACATATTCCAGCCCCACCTTGCGGACCAATCATGGCGACCGCGATCGAACATCCGGAAAATCCGATGAGCGTGCGCCCGCACCATTGCTTCGGTGGCCTACGAGGGGGTGAAGCCGTTGGATCTTACGGATCGGCTGGCAGCAGTCACGACGCTTTTCGAGGCCCACAACGAGGCGCCGTTCCCGAGCCGGTGGCGAGGTGCCGACGTGGCCGGCTTCGACATGGTGATGCTTGACGCGGACCCAGCCGGTTGTGTCTCGGTCTGGCTGAAGCGACAAGGTCTTCTGGATGACTGGAGATGGAACGTCCTCGCTGTCGAATGCGAACAGCGACTCATTCGGGTTATCCTCGAGCTGGACGCCCACGGTCGCGAGTACTACCAACGACTCCTGGACATGACGGTACTGCTACTGGATGCGGACCGCCCGCAGCGCCAGCACTGATAGCCCTCGCCATCGCCTGGCGACACAGGACCCATTCGCAGTAATCCAAATGCCCGCTCTATGCCGCTGGTCGTGCATTCGCGTCCGACCAGGCCGACGAGTTGACTGGCGACTAGCTAGGCATGCGTGCGTTCGTGCGGATGCTGTAAGAGCCTCGCCGAGGGCACAGTTCCGGCCAGGCCTGCGACGGACTATGCCATGTCTTTCCAGCATCCTCTGGTCGGTGCTAGTCGACCCGCGTGTCATACCTGGGATCTATCGAGGCGTCAGTCACTATGGACACCAGCGATCGCGGCGGAGGTGCTGGTGGCGACGACGGTAGCTCAAGCAGGCTCATCATTGACGCGGTCGCTGCTGCAGGATCGCATTTTGGTGGCGACGTCCGCGGCGTCGGTGTCGAACGCGGTGGGTGAGGTTGTCGATTCCGGGTTCAGTGGGATCGTGATCGTCGATGAGCAATGCGCTCGAGCCGTCCGGACAGTAAAGGGCGTTTACGGCTCGCGGTTGCTGGTCGGCAAGGACACAACCAGCTACTTGAGGTACACCGCCACGCCGTCCGAGCCGATGTACCTGCCGTCGATTCTCGGTGCCGGGTCGCTGTCGCTCGCACAGTGCATGCGGTACCAACTCGCCGACGGTGCGGATTTCGCGTTAACCCCCACTGGGCGGGTCCGTGATCTCGCCACCTTAGACGCCGCGGTCACAGCAGCCAACGCGCTCGTCACGCCGGGAGTCGTGATCGCAGCCCCAGTGCCCGCTCGTATGCTCACAGGCGCCGAGCGAGCCGACATGGTCACCATTTTGGAGCGCTCACGCCACCCGGTCGCGTTGATCGTGACAGGACAGTTCGACCCGTTCGCCGCGCAAGCCGTCGCAGACGGTTTGCGGGTGGTGACCGCGTCCGCGGCAGATGTATTCCTGCACAGGAGCGATTTCGCAGTGTTCGAGGCTCTTGCGCATGGTGGGCTGGGTGGCGCGATCGGGTACCTCGCCAGCTTGCGGCACACGGTGACCGGGCGTCGCCCGGCCAAGACGCGGAAAATGCCGCCGGACCGTAGTCCCATCGTCTTGCTTCCCGAGATCGACAGCTTCCGTCATCAGGCCGTGTACGAACCGTGGTTCCGCAACGTCCGGCCGCCGATTTGTGTCCTGCCTGGGTGCTGCGGACGCGATCTGACGACGCTGACGAACACCCACGCGGACCACGCGGTCGCGAATCTGCACAACCTGCGAGCGTGGCTCCCGCTTGGTGCGCAGCTGACGACCACCCCGGTTGCGGAGCGCCGGGCTTGGCTGCACGCCTACCGGCGGACCGTCGAGGCCGCTTACGCCGACCTTCGCCGCAGGACCCGGATCAGAACCATCACAATGGACGACAGCCAGCGAGCGTGGCTCACACTCGGGTCGTGACGTCCGCCCCGGCGCGTGCGGTCTGACCCGCGAACGCCTGGTATGCCTGTTCACGGAACAGCCATCCACCCGGGGTGAAGTAACTTTCCCGCCACCGCTCCGGCGGCACCAATATCCGCACGGTCGTGCCCGCCTTTACAGCCAAGCCGATGCCGTACTCCGCCGCCTCCGCCGCGGCGAGAGCTAGATCCGCCGGCTCGTGGTCCACGAGCAGCACGCGTGTGGCGACTGGGGCGAACTGGCTTGCCGTGTTGAGACCGCGATCCCAGTCGTTGTCGCGGACGACGACGAGTACCGCTGACACTGGGGGACCAGCCAGCCGAGTCACCGTGCCGACGTCCAAGCCGAGGCAGCCTCGTGGCGCCCGCCGCACGGCACGCTGTTCCCGGGTTGACAGCGACTGTAGCGAAACGGGCTCCCAGCGAGGCAGGTTCGCTAGAACACTCACGACCTCGAACTCATCCAGGCACTCCGCTTGCACTGCGCTACGCCGGACGTGTTCCTGCTCGTCAATGATCACCAGAACATCGACCTCGGCGCCCAGGAGACGCACGCCGGTGACCGGCGTACCGCCGTGCCCCACGATACGGCCGATCTCGGATAGCAAGTCCCGCCGGTCCGCATCGTGACTGGTTCCAGTGTGGTCCGTCACCCAACCAGCCTACGGTCTTCGAGCGTCGATTCTCGACGTTGACACGTCAGAAATCGACGCTGATCCTTGAAAGGTGGCTGAGTCGGCGAACAGCCCTCTGCCGGAGGGGTTCGGGCGGTCCACGGTGAACTGGCGGCCCTCTGCCCGTCACGACCCCGTGGAAGTCGCCACCCTGCACCTCCAGCATTTGCTGCTCCTTGCAGCGCGTGAGGCGTGGCAGCGCCAATCGCCGGGCAGACATTTCACCGGCTCCGTACTAGCCAAGTTGTTGGGAACACCGGACTCACTCCGACCAGCGGAAAAGCGCCTCGCCGGCGCCCAGCGACTGCAGCTCGACGACATCGTCCGGCTCGGCCTCCAACTCGGCGACGACTTTCTTGGCGCGGTGCCCGCAGCCGCCACGGACCTGCTGCCCGAGCCTTACCACGGGCTGCTCCGAGAGTGGCGGGCCGGAGCGGGAACGTTGCCGCGATTCGGGCAGCTCGGTCTCGGAGGGCACGATTGGACAAGCGTCGCCATAGAGCTGGCCGCGTACCTCGACGCGGAAGCCGATGCCGGCCGCGACCACCTGCTCACCACCGACGCCGCCACCTATGCCCTGGCACAGTGCCTCACCGAATGCGGCACCGATTCCAGCCACATCGAGCTCAGTGACGAACCCCTAGCTGATCCATCGGTTCGAGCGCTGGAACTGGCTTCGCCCACTACAACGGTCTTGGCTGCTCTCGCCTACCTGCCAGATCGCGTCGACCGGCCGTCTGACTTATGGCAACGAATCGCAAACGTCCTCCACGACGTGGCCGAACGCGAGACCGACGAACGCCTTCTCGTCATCGCAGCCGGACCGGCAGCCACCCGCCAGCTACGTACCCGACTGCCCGAGGGATTCACGGCGACGCCCGGAACAGAGTTCACGCTCACGATCCAGACGGCGATGAGAAACCGGCTGATCACCCAGGAACACGCCGTCAGCCCGGACTTGGACCTTCTCCTGGTGGACCGACGTGAACAGGGCCATCGTGGAAGCGTGCTCACGTTGGGCATCACGAAGCGACGATGACTTCGCTCGCGCTGAACGAAGCAGGTCGCCGAACCACGATGGGAGTTGCCAGCGCCTAAGGGAGTATCAGCGTGTCAGCGGCCAGTCGGAAACCCCGTGGACGGCCAGTTCGATTCCCCGCTCACGGCCAATTGCACGGTCAGTGATCGCCACACGCTCGTCGACCAACCGCGGCCACGCGACCGTTGCCGTGACGTCGACCGTGCTTCGACCGTCAGCACGGCCCGTCGAGCAGCGCAGCGATCTAGCACACGAATCGAAGCCGCGCTCGCTCGCTGTGCGCGGCACCTCGTCACAGGCTACGACCACGTCGCTCGCGAGCCACGCTACGCAGCCGGCCTATGGCCAGATAATTCCCCGCCACCCCGGCCGCCAGCGGGGAATTCAAACTGGCCACCAACACGCCCCTAACTGTTGTGAAGCCCGCAGGTCCGGGTGATGCTGTTTCGCCACTTGTTGCAGGATCACCTGCCGTTGCTGGCCGGTGGACCACCAACAGCAGATGATCCACCGACAGAACATGTTCCAGATCTACCTTGCGGACCAATCACGGCGACGGCGACCGAACATCCTGAAATGCCGAAGTGCGCCCACACGGCGACTCGGCCAACTAGCCGTCGCACCTAGTCGAGAGGAACCCTGCCAGCTCCCATCTTTCTAAGCCCCATGACCGCACCGTTGATGTCCATGAAGACCACCCCGCCCCATTCCGCCAGGATGTCTTCCTGGCGTTCGTGCCACCGAGCACTCAGTTCGGGCAGCATGTGGTGACGCCCCTTGAGGTCGGGCTCACCGCTCAGGAGATCGTGGAGCGCATGGGGAATCCCCGAGAACACCTCCATGCGCTGCGATTGCAGTCGAAACACGTGGTCGGTGCCGACGAGGCGCATGCCGGCCAGACCTATCCCCGTGTCGAAGTCGACGTGGCTGGGCCCGGACTCGTGTTCGCCCCCTAGCCTAGCCCGTTGGCGCGGGGTGAGCAGGCGTCCGGCGGTGTCGCGATCCCCAGCGAAGGCCAGCAGCCCGGCGCTCGCTGTCCGAGCAAGCACCCGAGCGAACCACTCCGACCGTTCAGGAGCGATATAGAACCCCGGCCGACGGTCGCGCTCTGCCTCCTCGTCACGTACCGGGATTCCGGGAAACTCGTGGTACTGCTCGACAGGCCCGTTGAGACCGGACTCGTGGCCGGTGCCATCGCCCGACAGGGCAAGCGTGCCATCGCCGGGTGGGTCGAGGATCCTCATTTGAATGCCGCCGGTGTCGTCCAGTGAGGTGGACATCATCAGGCCGGGCGGCGTCACATCTCCGTGCCCCGGATCTCCGATCACCACGGCGTTCACTTGCGCGGCAGCCTTCGCCAGCTGCTTGTGCTGGGCATCAGCGGCCCCGTGGGATCCCTTGCACTCCACGGTGATCACGCGTGCGGGCGAGCCGTCCCGGAAGCCGAACAGGAAGTAGTCGGGCCGAAGCCTGGTATTCGACTTCGTCTTCACCTCATTGCCGCGCAGCGCCCAACCCGCCTCCAGAGCGACATCTGCGTCGACGACCTCGAAGCGATAGTCCGGGTGACGTCGCTGCGCGATCCGGAGTGCCGCGGCCAGCGCGAACGCGATGCCCAGATCCTCGGCTTGCACCGACCGCCGGTGATACCGAGGGTCCTTACCGCTCTCCGAGAGCTCCATCCGACCGTGAGTGTTCCGCTGAAGCGACGTGATGTACTTCAGACACCCCCAGTGCTGCGCTAACGCCCGCGACGAACCGTGCCCGGACAGCACCGTCGCCCGCCCAAGCAGATGCAGCAGCTCCCAAGGCATGATGCGCATGTTCCTGCCGTGCTCGCGTTCAGGCACCGGAATCAGCCGAGGCTTGACCTGGTCGATTTCCTGGCCCTTCTTGCGCCGCTCGTCGGCGAGCTTCGACGCCTTCCGCTGCACCTTGCCCGCCAGTTGATCACTCGACTCGATGGCCACATCAGCCAGCTCGAAGAGCCTCTTGATCGCTTCATCGGCATCCATCGACAGCGCACCTCCCCATGACACCAACTCAACGCACGCAGTAGGGCTGTGTCAGCCATCGAACGAGTGGATCAGTCGCAAGGCCATGACGTCTACCCGAATGGAGCCATGTGTCGTCCAGCGCTCGGCAGGGTCAGGTGTCGGCGGACACACGAAGGTGATTCTGGCCCATTTTTGTGACCATGCTCGCGTGGTCGAGCCCTTTGAGATCTGTCAGCCAAGCCACTCGGTGACCTGGTTGGCAGGCAGCTCATCCGATTAAACCGCAGATCAACTGCAAGGAGGGATCGCGTTTACTACACCGGGTAACGCGCTAGCTGTCATTTCGTCGGTCGAGTGTGGGGCCGGACAGATGGCGCTGAAGGTCGATGTGGCGGAATTGGTATACGGCGCCTACCCGGCGCAGCACGCCGAGAGTGCAGGCGTCATCAAGGAAGGGGATCAGGCGAATCGGCACGTGCTTGCCCGACGCGAGCCACCATTTGGCGGTCAGATACCTGACCCAGACCGTTGATGGGAATAACACAGGCAGTCCGCCGAGGACCGCCGCCGCCACGCCCAGCGCCAATCCAGCACCAGTGCCCAGCCCGATACCGAAGACCAGTGGCGCGGTCGCGCCGCCCTCGCGGACGAACTCGGTGAACACCCCGACCACCGCTCCGACCGACGCGAGTTGCAGCGTTGTCGCCCAGCGATCGGAAGCAAGCACCGAGGCAGCACGGTCAGCTTGTCTCTCGTCGACCTGTTCGTCAAGTAGGTTGATCACTACCCCGACGGTGACCGCAGCAGCCGCTACGAGTGCGCCCGCTTCGAAACCTATCAGCACGGCAGCACCCAGCGCAGTCAGCAAGCCACCGCCGAGCCCGTACACGACAGCGTCGGGGATGTTCTGGATGCGAATCCGGATTCGACGTGGGCTTCGCCCGACCCGCCACTCACGGCTCCAGTCCGCCAACGCTGTGGTGATCATGCCCATCATCAGGCCACCGCTGAATGCGACCAGTCCGAGCGCGCCGCTGAACCGGGAGAGGAGCACGATGCCCGCGCCACCGAGGATACCGACGAGCAGGCGCACCATGCCGCCGATCGCGTAATGGGCGCCACGCGAGCTGAATCTGGTGCTTCCGTTGCGGATCGCCCTCGTACGGGTGGACTGCAGTACGAGCAACGCAGCGATCGCCGATCCCGCCAGCACCAGGGCCCAAGATGTCGGAAAGAGCGGGCTGGGCTCGGCGACGATGCCAAACCGGTCAGCGAGCAGCCGCAGTACCGCGGTCGCAGCTGCTCCGCCGAGCCCGATCACCACCCCGAGCACGCCACCGGACACGACCCCACTCAGCACGATTCCAGCAGCTCCTGGATCTACCAGTGACTCATGCAAGCGCCACGGCACCAAGTCACGTTCTTTACGCCTGACCAGGTCGCGCGCGAGGTAGGAGAGCCAACGCGTGGCGCGGTCCGCGCCCCAGTCGTGGATCTGTTTCGGGCCACGCCTGCCGGTGTCGAATAATGCGGGCACGAACCGTTTGAGCAGGTACGCCTCCAGCGCGGCTGGCGATTTTTCGGCGAGTGCGGCCAATTCCTGGGTCTGACCGGGCGCCCCCGTGTACCCGACCTTCATGAGAAAGCACATCAACGGTGTCGACAGCATCCGTAGCAGCGGATTGCCCTCGTCCCGGAGAAGTTCATCCATCGAACCGGGCACGCGTTCGCCCGCAGTCATGTAAGCGCGGACGTCGGCGGCCCGCAGTGGCTCGATCTCCACGGCGACGACATCCCGCGGCGGCGTGGTGGTGTCCGTCAGCGCCGCATATTCGACAGTCTGGCAGGTCAACACGAACGGGAATGGCGCCATCCTGGTAATCGCGGCCAGCGCGATCACTCGTAGCGGGCGGCTCAGCTCGTCGAGCCCGTCAAGGACAGGCAGCACCTTGTGCTCGTCCACCAGCGAGTCTGCGATCCGACGCCCGGTGGCATCTAGCGCGGAAAGTGAGGGGTAGCTGGTCGCCAGCCGGTCCTTCAGCCAGTCCGGGAACCGAACTTCGGCCGGGTTCCACGAGGAAAGTGAGACGAACAGGGGGAAGCGCTCTGTCCCGTTCCACGCCTCTAGCAGCTGGCGCGCCAGCTGTATGGCGAGGACGGTCTTACCTGCCCCCGGCGCTCCAAGTATGATCAGCCTGCGTGTTTCGAGATTCCGGTAGAAGTCGTCGACGCGGTTCCACGTGTACGTTGCCGCGGCACTCGGCGGATGCTCACCGACCTTTCGCCAGCGCAGCGGCAGAGTGTGCCATTCGAACACGCCGCGCTCCTCCAGCTGCGCGGTCCATGCCGCCGCCGCGGTTGTAACGGCGCTTCCGACGATTTGCGTGGTGGGCGTCGAGGTAGTCGGCGTCGTCCGGGTTCGTTCGACGTAGACCAGCGCGGCGCCGACGCCGAGTGCGACGAACCCGAAGAACCAGTACCCGATCTCGAAGAACCAGCCGCAGAAGCCGATCGTCACCACACTCGCGACCGAGAGGGCGGTGGGCGACAGGGGCCGACTGCGCTGCACCGGTTTCATCGCGCGGTCCCCGTGCACCTGAACTCGACCAGATTTGCGTGCAGGAAAAGCTTTTTTCGCCGGTACACAACCAGGCCGAGTGCGTCGGCCCACCGGCTGATTTCCCTGGCTGGGTGGAAGGTGGCCACCGGGGTGAAGACCTGGTCGGCAATGAGCGCCTTGAGCTGGTCGTCCCCGAGCCGTCTGCCTACCTGAGCGGCCACCACCAACCGGACCACCCGCCACCACCACCCGGGAGCGCGATCGAGTGCAGTCACCGGAACCCGGCGGCGGAGCGGCGCGGTCATCGAGTACAGCGTGTGGTACGGCGTCAGCCTCGCATAGAGCAGCACAACGATCGATCCGCCTGGCCTAGTGACCCTGGCGAGTTCACACAGCCCCGCGAAGCAGTCGGGGGTGTGATGCAGCACGCCTATCGAGACCGTGTGATCGACGGACCGATCGGGCAACGGCAACCGCAGCACGTCGGCCTGGCAGATCACCGCGGCCGGGCTGGCCGCACGGGTTCGCCTGGTGGCCGCGCTGGTCAGGTCCACCGCGACCACCCTGGCGCCGCGATCGGCCAGTCCGCAGGCGATCTCACCCGATCCGCACCCCGCATCTAGTACCACCGCGCCCCGGACCACGGCATCGGGCAGGAAAGGGCGCAGCCGTCGTTGCCAGTGCCGAACCCGCCGCCCGCCGCCCTGGACGAACGGGAAGCGTTCGTAGTGCGCTCTGGTCCTGTCCATGGCGGTAGTCATCCAGCCGCCTCGCGTTCAAATACGAAAATCTTTGAATAAAAAGGAATCCGCTTCCGCTTGACGAGCCTGAGACCGCACTCGCGGCCCCAGCGCGCGACTTCACGCGTCGTGTGGAACGTGGCGCGGGGCGTCCAGACCTGGTCTGCGGCCAGCCGCCGGAGCATTCTGTCGTCCAGTCGCAGTCCTATTTGGACCTTCAGGATCGACCGTAGTGCGTTCTTCGCCCACCGAGGTAGCGCCTCCAGCGCGTCGACGGTCCATCGTGCGCGTATCGGCGCGGTGAGGGCGTACATGGCATGGTAGGGGGTTCCCTTGCTGTAGAGCAGCACCACCAGGCTGCCGCCGGGACTGGTCACCCTGGCCATTTCCCGTAGCCCCTTGGCGCAGTCGGTGGTGTGATGCAGGACTCCGATCGCGATCGAGTGGTCGAAGCTCGCATCTCGAAACGGCAGGGTGAGCGCGTCCGCCTGGACTACGCCGAGAGCCGGGTTCAGTTCGCGGCAGCGACGCGTCGCCGCCGTGGTCAGGTCGACGCAGGTCACCTCGGCGCCGCGGTCGGCCAGCGAACGTGCCACCTCACCGACACTCGCGCCCACATCCAGCACGCGCGCGCCACGGATGAGACCGTCCGGCAGGAATTCGGCCAGTCTCGACCGCCACAACGCTATGCGCAGGGCACCGCCCTCGATGAACGGATAGCGTTCGTAGTGCGCACGAGTGATCGTACGCAGGTGGGTCTCTTCAAGCTTCATCGTCGAGGTGCTCCTTTCTCGCAGCTTTGGCCGTCCGTACGAGTTGCCACGTGGACAGGGCAAAGGTGGTCAGGGCGATCACGCCGAACAGCGCAATAAAGCGGTGTTCCCCAAGCGTCGCCAGCAGCTCGGCCGAGAGTGGCGCCAGCTCGGTTCCCAGCCACACCAGGAGGATCGAGGAGACGGTCACGCCCATCAGTAAGGCGATCACCGTGTGCGCACGCCGGCTGCCCCGCGCACCGAGCGCCATGTCGACCGGAGTGCTCTGATGCGCCAGGCAGGACACCAGCAGGACAACACCCAACCATGGCCGGGAAAGTGCCTTGAGCGCCCACGCGCCCGCCCGGGTGCGGGAAACCAGCCGTCCGCCACCCCATCTGCCCAGCTCGTAGTAGGAGACGTGGATCAGCAACCGCAGCGGCACGGCCACGAGGACGATCACTATCGGGGACAGCCTCGCTGTCAGCAGCACCATGATCTCCGGCTGCGGACGCAGGGCGAGCAGCGCCAGCGGCGCGTACGAAGTGAGCAGTGGAAATAGCGCTAGGCCGGTCTGGCTGGCGGCCAGGATGCCGAGTACCGCCAGCACGCTCCACGCGCCCACGTCACACCACCGTTTCCGCGACGGACGCCCGGTTCGACGACCGCCAGTACCAGGCCCAGTAGAGCGCGAACACCACCTCCCATAAGGCCAGCGCCGCCAAAGCGGGAACGAGGACCTGCCACGGTGCCCGGACCACGATGACGACGAGCAGCACCAGGAAACCGGAGGCGAAGTACAGCTCGCGGCCACGCGGGGACGGCTTCCGCTTGCCGGCGAGGAGCCGGTCGAGGCTCAGCGCTCCGGTCACCGCCGACACCACGACGGCCGCAGCGCAGAAGATCAATACCTCGACGGGAGCGCCGCGGGTGGCGATCCACAAAGTGACGGCGCCCACTGTGGCGACACACACAAACAAAGCCTTGCAGTACCGGCGATACGCGGGTGTCGCGACCAGCGTCCCGTCGGCCGCGAGATCCGCGCCCATCGCGATCGCCACCGTCCGGAACCCGGTGCGCCGATCGGACCCGAGGTCTTTGAGGTTGCCCGCCACACTGTTGAGCTGCAGCGAAAGCAGGAACAACAGGGCGGTCGCACACCACGTCACCGGCCCGACTGTGCCTGCCGTCGCGAACGCCGTAATGGCGGGCGGCGCGGCCATCGCCACCGAGAACAGCACATCCATCAGCAGTGGGTGTGTCGTTGCCTTCTGATATATGTTGACGGCTGCTCCGAGCACCAGCAGCAGCGTGAATGACACCTGCGCACCGACAGACCAGTCCTCGAGCGACGCGATTGCGAGCGCGGCGAGCGGCAAGCACAGCGACCACAGCAGAGCCACACGTTCGGACAGCGCACCGGTCACGAGCGGGCTGCGTGCCTTGGCCGGGTTGAGCCGGTCCTGTGGTAGGTCGACCAAGTCGTTCAGTGCGAAGATATAGCCGTTGATCATGGCCCCGAGTAGCCAGAGCGTCCCAAGGCGCGCTGGCGGTACCGGCACGCCTTCGAGCATTGGTCCTGCCGCGAAAACGAAGCCCTCGAACCCCGCGGTGTGCAGGCGAAGTAGGTTCACGGTCACCGCGACCCGATCCCGGATCACCTCGGTCGCCCTTCCGCAATGACGATCACAAGTCGCATCGCCACGCGGCCCAACCAGGCAACGACCGGGTGCGGGCAGAGCGCGGCGACCACCTCGGCACCATGCGCTGCCAAGTCGAAGTCACGGGCGCTGAGCGTTATGCTCGGCCTTTGCCGGCGAGGTGGCAACGCCCTTCCCGGCACGATCAGGACACCGGGGATGCGCCCCAGCCTGGCTCTCACCGAACGCGGCGCCCACACTGGGTGCAGTACAAGCCTGCCCTCCGGACCACTCACTCGAAGACACTCGCCGAGTGCGCGTCGTGGCCGCGCCGCGTGCTGCATGACAAAATTCGCATTCACTGTGGCGAACGCGCCTGTGGGGAACGGCAGATGCTCCGCGGTAGCCGCGACGGCGTAGCCACCGTTTCGCCTACGCAGCGAGTACTGGGGGTCGGCGGCAAATGCGACCACCCCGCTCGACGCCAGTTCGGTTCCGAGTGGCGAGTCACCTGCGCCGAGATCAAGGAAAGGTCCTTCGGCGGGGCCGAACCGAGCAGTCCACGCCGAGAGCGTGAGCCTGCCCGTGCGCAGCACCGATCGCCACTTGTCCTCAAGCGGGCTGGCACCGAGATCGCGAGCCGACCTGTACAGCATGAGCGCACCGCTGTCCGAACCTGTGACGCGGAACCCCCTGCGGAGGTACGCGGTCAGCAGGCGCTGCGCTGTGGTGTCGACTCTGGCGACCACGTCCATGCCGATGCGGTCGGCCAGTGCGAACACATGGCCGGAGAGTGCAATCGTCGCTGATGCGGCGTCGCGCAGCCCGCTATCTTTCGCGAGGTTCACCAGCCGCCAGCCCGCGACGTACGAAGGCCGAAGGACCCACGGCAGTGCTTCCTGACGCTTTCCTGGGAACGTGAGCGCCCATGCCACGTGGACAACCGAATCTAGGATCCGCCGTGCCAGGCCAGACCGGCCGTGATCAGCGCCGACACCGAGCACGGCGGCATGGCCGCGAGCAGTGAGATATGGCGTAACCAGAACTTTGACCAGATGCCTGACATAGCTACCGCCGTATGCCTTGTGGATCACACGTGCGGCGACAGGTGTTTCCCGTATCAGCAGCCATCGCGGTCGGTCCGCCGTCATCGAATGTCCTCAGGCAGCAGCAGGCCGGACCGTTGTTCGACAGCTCGCCGCCGCCATACATCTGCTAGTTCGGCTAGTACCGTCGCCTCGGTAGCGACAGCGAGCGCGGCCGCGTCGGTGAACGCGGACTCGGCGACGTTGAGGCATGCGTCCGCTGCTCCGCTGCCCGCAAGCGCCGCTCGCAGGTCCGCGGCGTCGCCGACATTCACGTCTGGATACGCAAGCAGCGCGCTCGCCAACGGCCAGGTCATATTGCCATTGGCGGCGTCCTCCGCCGCGTCCTGGAGGTCGTCCAGCAACTGCAATCCCGTGCACAGGCGGACGAGCGCCCTCGCAAGTGGCTCTCCGCGCCACGGTGTGTCAGCCAAGTCTGCCACCAGGTGCAGCGCAGTCATCCCCGGTGCCGCTTTGTCACCGAGGCCGGTGATGTCTTCGGTGGTGTAGGAGAGCAAGCCGTCGCGGTGTGCCAGATCACGAGCTATCGCCGCTGCATAGTCTCGGTAGTAGCGATCGTGCAGCGACCGATAGTGACCCGCCACAGCTGGCCCCAGCTCGGCGAGGCCGTCCAGATAGCGCAGCAGACTGGTGTCGGCGATGACACACATGGCCGCGGGCGCGTGCCCCTCGTCGATCACGAGATCCTGGAATGCGAAGTGAAAATGTCCGATTGCGAGCAGATCACGAAGCCGCTCAACCTGTTCACTCGGCACTCCCCAGGCCCTGGCCTGCGCGGCGGGCAGATGGAAGAAGCCACTGTCGAGCCCAAATACCGCTACAGGAAACTGGTTGACCGCTTCGGCCATCGCGGGAAGCTCCCGCGCGAGAACCGCGCGGGAGCGGAGCGAAACCTCGTGCCACGGCGATCGCTCTGCTTCATCGGTGAGCGACCGTGGAAGTGAAATCGGCATCTGGGTAGGCCGTTCAGCTCACCAGGTGTCCTGATCACCGTTGGCCTGCGGCAACCGTTCAAGCAAGGCGGCCCGCGACGGCGGGTTCTCCCGCACATCGGCCAGCTTCGCCAGTTCCGTTTGCACAGCACCAACGGTTGTGTCCTCATTTTCGCAAACTGTCGTCATAGTACCCTCCCAAGATCCTTATGACGCAAGACTTTCCGTAACACACCTACCGTGACGTTCTTGATTTTCCCACCAGCGACTGTCAGTCCAAGATCCTCCTCAGCACCGAACTCCCCGAGTCCCACTCTTGCAGGACCAGATCGCCAGGCACGCAACGTGTGTCGAATTTTTCCGGACCGAAGGTAAGACGTCCCGACGAGGTGAACCGTTACGGAACCTTCCGATTACAAGTGCGAAACACCCTGCCGTCCCGATTCTTGACCAGGAACGCAGACCCTCCGCGCGATCACCAAGAGCCGTAAACAGGTTGCGAGCCTGATGAACCAGCCCGCAGTTGGATGCTCGCTCACCATCTACAGTCCCCGAACGGCCAGGCCTACGCCGCGACGTCATTCCCAGTCCTCACAGAGTCCAGACAACATTTGTACTCCTGCCCCGACGCTGGGTCGTCGAACGGACCTTCTCCTGGATCACCCAAGCCCGCCGCAACGTCCGCCACTACGAACGCCTCACCGATCACTCCGCAGCATTCATCAACCTCTCCATGATCACTATGATGACCAGGCGCCTGACCCGCCAAAAGCAGGCCAAGACCACCTAGACAGGATCAAAGACAGGCTCTTAGATATCCGCGGCGTCCGACAACAGCGGGATACCCCGTCAATGCCAGCCATCCCGATAAGCAAATACGATGCCACCGTTGGCAACAACACAAATGATCAAGAAGGAGCTCGTGGGCATCACCGCCGTCGCCCTGCTCAACTTCGAGCTGGGTGGTGCCTGTTCGACCAACGACGCCAGGGACACGGGCTGCGCACAGTCGGGGCCGGGCAGGTGCGAAACTGGGCGCGAAACGTGACGATTCAAGGAGTTCGGTGTGGCCTCTGACGCCCTCGAAGGACCGGTCCCGGCGTCAAGCGGACGGGGCCAGCCGATCCTCGATCTGCTGGACAAGGCCATCGGCGCGCAGGCACCGCTGGTCCGCAAAAATATTGCCCGTGCCCGCCAGCGCAACCCGGATGCGACGCCGGCGGAGGTCGTCCGCACCCTGGAGCGGATGTACGTCAGCGCACTGGCGAGCACGGGGGCTGCGGTCGGGGCCACCGCGGCAGCCCCTGCCGTCGGTACCGGGATCGCGCTGGCACTGTCGGCGGGCGAGTTCTTCTCCTCGCTCGAGCTGAGCGCCCTGTTCGTGCTCTCGCTCGCCGAGGTCCATGGGGTCCAGCTGGACGAGATCGAACGCCGGCGGACGCTCGTCATGGGGATCCTGCTCGGCGAGTCCGGCTCCACGACCATCGGCAAGGTCGCCGAGCGCACCGGTCAGCACTGGGCCCGCCAGGTCGTCGGCAAGGTGCCCACGACGACGCTGAAACAGATCAACAAAGTCCTCGGCAAGAACTTCATCACCAAGTACGGAACCAAGCAAGGGATCATCGTGCTCGGCCGGGTGGTCCCGTTCGGCATCGGCGCGGCGATCGGCGGCGGTGCCAACGCCACCGTTGCCTTCCTGGCCGTCCGTGCCGCCCGACATGCGTTCGGCCTGGCGCCACGGGCGTGGCCCGAAACACCGCTGGACTGCGCGCTTCCGACGCTGGATTCTCAGCTCGTTCCCCCCGATCAGTGCTCCTGACCGGCGCCGAAGCCGTCCGGCCCATCCAGAGCGTCACGAGCCGCTACAGCCTCGTTCTGGTGGCCGGTGTTGCACGCGCTCGGCAGCGACAGCCGAGTGAGCCGGTCACTGCCCGGGCCTGGCTGTCGAACGGCCCCTGATGGCTCATCCGTAACCCAGCAGCACTTCCGCCAACTGGCGACTCGCGCAAAGCTAGCGGGCATGCCGCTCTTCGAGTTGACCGCTGAGAAGCTAGAAGCTGTTCCGTCGTCGACGTTCGCCGCCGAGCAAGTACTCGAACGCGCGGACCTGCAGCGTCTGCTGCGAGTTCAGATCGACGCGGTGATCGAGGACGTCCTCATCGTCAGTGAGGAGTTCGCCGAGTTCGCCGGCGCCCGGCGACGCATCGACCTGCTCGGGATTGACCGCGAGGGAAAACCTGTTGTCATCGAGCTCAAGCGCACGACAGACGGCGGGCATCTGGAGCTGCAAGCGCTGCGGTATGCGGCCATGGTCTCGGCACTGACGTTCGACGACGTCTGCGAAGCGTACGAGCGCTACCTGCAGCAAGTCGAGCCGGACACCGAGGGGAGCGCCCGAGGCCGCCTAGCCGAGTGGCTCGAAGATGTGGGCGGTGACGAAGCCATCCTGAGCCGGGAAGTCCGCGTCGTGTTGGTGTCTGGTGGGTTCGACCGCGAGATCACCACGACCGTGCTGTGGCTGAATGAGGTCTACGGGCTCGATATCCAATGCGTTCGGCTGACCCCGTACAAGGTCGGCGAGCGGCTACTCCTCGATGTCCAGCAGGTCATACCGCTTCCCGAAGCCACAGATCTCACGATCCAGCTGCGCCGCCGAGAAACCCAGGCACGCGCTGTTCGGGTAGGCAGCGGACGCGACTGGACGCCCTACGCGATCACGACGCCTGATGGAACTACCGAGCCTCTACGCAAGCGACAAGCGGTGCTCGCTCTGGTGTGTGGTCTTCACGCTGCCGGTGTGCCTGCAACTCAGCTGGCCGAGGCACTTCCGAACTCTCGCTTTCTCAGCTTCCTTGGCACACCCACTGACGACGAGGTCTCTGAGCAGTTCGTAGCCGCCTATCCGAAGGCGAAGGGCAATCTCGGCAGGTGGTTCGTCGACTCGCCTCTGCGCGAAGGTGACCGAACCTGGGTGCTCAGCAAGATGTGGAGCCGGAATACAGAGCCTGTGCTTGCCAAGCTGCTCGCACTCGCGCCGGACGGCTTGTCGTTCAACTACGAGGCCCACCCGCAGGACTGACCAGCGATTGCTGGTACTTCGGCCGACGTCCGCGCTTCCTTGACTGCCGCCGTCAGTCGCGTTCTCGACAAAGTCGTTACGTGGCAACCTTCTCCGCCGGCCACAACTCCCAATAGCCGCCAGTGCCCTGACGGACCTCAGCGGCCGGGTGCTTGACCTGCAGCCGGGACTGTAAAACGTTCGTTTGACAGACTCATAGCCGTACGAACAGGTCCTTGCCCAGTGACAGCAAGTGAGGTTCTGGTGCGAGGTGATCGTCGGTGGTCAGGCAGAGGTAGCGAGCCGGGACGCCGAGTAGCGCGATCCGGCCGCTGGTCTCCAATCCCCGGCGCTGCAACAGTGACATGGAAGCGAACCCGCACCATCGCTGTTTCCGCGCTGCTAATTGGTCGGCATAGTTTCGTTCAGAGGTCGATGCTTCTGGCGTCGGAGGGGAGTTCTCCAGGACGGAGGCAGGATCATGCGTGGTACGAGGAGAAAGCTCGCCACCGGAGGGACCCCTGTGGGTTTGCGCACGAACGACGTTAATCGGCATCGGGCTCGGCCGGCGCCAGCTTGGCCCTGACGCGATTGAAAAAGGATTCGGACTCCGCGTCCCAACCGAGTACGTCGAGTAGGTCGGTCCGGTTCACATGGCCGCTGCTGTCGTCGGTCCTGGGCGGCGCGGCCAGGACCAGGTCAGACGCAGAAGGCATACTGGTTTTGTCGCCCAGGAATACCAGCAGCACCGGGACCTGCTGCGGTATCCGCGCCAGCCAATCCAGGGTCTCCTCCAGCGGACGGCCTTCTCTTCGCACTTGTGCGCGGACCTCGACAAAGAGGACGCGCTCGCCCCGTTCGAGGATGGCGTCGGCCTCGATGTCGCTCGCCCTCACGTCCCCCGCATATTCGACCAGCTGTTCACTCTGAAACAGTCGGCGCGGGATGGCACCGTGCGTAATCTGGACACCTTCGTCAGCAAGACGGTTGAGCTGCCGCATCACATGTTTCTCGAACAACGCTGGCGCGTAACCGCGCAGCCGGGCGAGCTCCTGAAGCAGAGCCGGACCGGACTGTCGGACTGTAGTCGCGTCGTCGGCGAACAACGTCGCCCCGGAGGCCACACTCCGGGAAGCCTTCTGCAGCGCGGTCAGGCTGCCGATCATCCCGTCGTCGAGCACGCCACGTCGATGCAGTATCTCCACCATGTCCTCTGTCGTGCGGCCCTGCGGGCTGAGTGGTTCGATCAGCAGCGCCAGAGTTTCTTCGATGGTGCGCCACAGGTCGCCGAGCGCGTGCACCACGGTGGGCACCGGATCGAGGTACTCCACGACCTGTTCGCGACTGCGCAGCACGCGCTTTCTCATTTGCATGTCCGCTGCCGCGCGTTCCCGCGAGAGCTGTTGCACCGCATCCCGCACCCGTCTGTCGAGGTCGAGCAGTGGTCCGGCGACCGAGTTTGGCGGGAGCTGGTCGAACTCCTTCAAAGTGACTACGAGGAATGTGCGCGCCCACAGGTAGCCGGACAGGAAGCCCAGCGGCGCGAAGAAGGCCACGGTCGTACCAACCGCTACGACGCCGGCCGCGCCGTCACCCAGTGCCGGGCCGAGGCTGGTACTGAACCGGCCGAACCACGTGCCGAACGACGTGGCTTCGACCAGCCCTACACCGACGATGATCTTCGTCAGCCAGTCGGAGATCTGTTCGAGGTTGGTGTTAGCCAGGTAAGACGGGCCGTTCCCCACATCGTCTTTGGGGCGCTCGCCCTGGACCGTGCGCGGCAGCCCGAAAACGAACCCGGCGAGGACGCCGATGACGAACGCGGCCATTGCGAGGAGCAGCCCGGTCGTCGTGGCGCTCAAGGACTGCTGGCCGATGCCGAAGACGAGCACGGCACCCACGCCCACGGCGATAAGCGCGAGGTTGACGCGCACCATCGCGCGCTGTCGTGGGTAAGTCGTGACCCGCATGCTGCGCGGATCGGTTGTCCGTATCGGCAAACCGCCTCCCCTGGATCCACACAGAGGTCGTGCCGGACGCGCCTGCCGTTACAGTCCCCAACTGCTGATCGCCGACGAGGTGGTCGTCGATGAACAGCATGCCGGGGGACGTCGTTCGGACGGCATAGAGCGCCGACCGAACGTTACGACGAACTGCCGCGTAGAGCACGCCGTCGACGTTGGCGGCTCCTCTGCCTGAGGCACACCGAGCCACCCGGGACTGCTCAGGGTTTGGTTGACCTGTGAGGCTTCGGCCTTGCTTGGAAGGATGCCGTCGTGCCTAAGCCCTACCCTCGTGAGTTTCGTGACGACGTCGTCGCGGTCGCCCGTCAGGTCCAGGTCCCGTTAAAGCAGGTCGCCAAAGACTTCGGGATCTCCGAGTCCTGTCTGGCGAACTGGCTGCGTGCCGCCGACGTCGAGGACGGCAAGCGGCCCGGGGTGACGCGGGATGAGTCCGCTGAGCTGCGGGAACTCCGCAAACGCAACCGACTGCTGAAGCAGGAGAACGAGGTACTGCGTAAGGCTGCCGCGTATCTCACGCAGGGCAACCTGTCGGGAAATAGCGTTCCCGCTCGTCCGTTGGCAACCGGGCTACGGCTCGTAGTGCTCCCAGCAACGTACTCTCGTGCTGCTGGTCGCGTTGCTGGAGTGACAGCCTAGTAGGCGATGTCGGCGTCTGTCGGTTCACCAAACGACTCGAATGATCAGGTTGGTGATCACTAGAACAGTGAGAACGACGAGAAAGATCATCGCTGCGTACCGCAGGGCTCGGACCGAGTCACGAAGCTTGGCGTACCGGTGTCGATGCTGACGAATGATGATCCAAAGCTCGACATGCGCAGACAACAAAACGTCGGGGAGATTTTGTTCTCCGACCACCTGATAAAATCTTCTGAATTCAGGGGCATGCCGTACTGTGTCGGTCGCATTGAACACCAGGCCCGTTGGGAGGTCTGACTCGGGGAACATCTCCCTGGTCAAGCGAAGGCTGACGAGGACTCCCGTGGCCCTTATGATCGCGAGCACGATCAGGGCGGCGCTGATTGTGAGCCCGACAGTGCATATGGTAACAAGCCACACATTTGCTGGAAGTGTCTGCTGAAGTAGCTGGGAGAGAATTACGGCGTTGCCTGCAGTCAAAATTGCTCCGGCGCTCAGCACTACCGCCGCTCTACTCGAGGTGGAGGCCCGCAGACGATCGTATCGATCGATGTGCCAACGGGCGAGATCGAGCCGGTCACGTGCCGACAGAGAAGTGACCCGCGGCAACTCCTCATCGTCGAGCTTCGTGCAGCCGTTTGACTCAGGCGTTGACGCAGTATCGTGGCTCATACTCATCAAAGACGCTTCTGGACCACAGAATGTTGCAGAAAGCCATATCTGCGCAGATCTTGAGTGCACTTGGCTGCCTGTCGGCTTGCGAACATCCACTCGTACCTCGAACAACTCGCAGGCTTCGAGCTGCCGTCGAAGAGCTTCCTGATCTTGCCTGTCGACGGTACCTGCCAAGCCGTTGACCCGCTAAGATTGAGACATACTCGATCCTGAGGGTGGCCGAGGCCAGCCGCAAACCGCTACGTCGGCTTGCAGGTGGTCGCTGGCAGCATTGGCCAGATCCGATTCGCGATCTTTCTGTTAGCCATTTTCTGGCCGTTGACGAACAGGACGGCCGCCCCGGCTCCTGTCGCCGCCCGCCTTCATTAGGCACCGAGCACCCTCCCCAGCCAGCGCGGCCGTCCGGCTGGCCACCACACTGTCGCTACGGCGCAACACCCTGGCCAGGCCGGTTCGCCGGTCGCCCTCTTCTGCCGCGAGTCGAGCACCTATGAGCTGCCGCCAGGGGTGCGCGCTCATGCCGATGAGCGTGCGCCCGTACCATTGCTTCGTCGGCCCAGAGGGGGAAAGCCGTTGGATCTCACGGATCGGCTAGTAGCAGTCACGACGCTTTTCGACGCCCACATCGAGGCGCCGTTCCCGGGCCAGTGGCGAGGCGCCGACGTGGCAGGCTTCGACATGGTGATGCTTGACGCGGACCCAGCCGGTTGTGTCTCCGTCTGGCTGAAGCGACAAGGTCTTCTAGATGACTGGAGATGGAACCTCCTCGCCGAATGCGAACAGCGACTCCTTCGGGTTATCCCCGAGCTGGACGCCTACGGTCGCGAGTACTACCAACGACTCCTGGACATGACGGTACTGATACTGGATGCCGACTGCCCACAGCGGCAACACTGATAGCCCTCACCTGGCGACACAGGCCCATTTTCAGGAAGTCAACCTCGCTCATGCCGCTGACCGGGTTGCCCGCGACACGCGTCACTGTCGCCAGTCGGTGACCAACACTCGCGCTGCCTGCGGCATAGGCGGCGTGCGATGCTGCTGCCATGAGTCGGTTCGTCGAGGACATCCGGCAGGCTCGGACACAGGGGACCTTGCCGGAACGGTTTCGGCCAGCAGACGTCCGAACAGCTTGCCCAGGCTGGGCTGACCACACATACGGCGTGTTCTTGCCCAAGCATCGTGTCGGCAACCCGGGTGGGTACACACCGTACTTCGAGCGGCACGAAGACGGCTCGTACAGCTTGATCGACCTCGTCCGGCCCCACTAGCCACTCGCTGACCGCGCACGCAGTCCAGCCCCTCGCTCACGCATGCCGAGTAGCAGCGAGCCAATCGGAACCGTACGTCCAGGCTGCGGGCTATGTGAAACTGACAGCGTGAGGGAGCAGGCTGATGCGGAGGAGCGCTTCGAGGACGTGCGCGCGCAGCGGGATGCGCTGCGCCAAGAGCTTGGCGACCTGCGAGCGTGGCTGTCAGTGAAGCTCGGCTACTCAAGCAGGAACCTGGTCCTAGCGGGCCTCACAGTGCTCAGCGTCGCATCCGACAGGGAAATCATCGCCAAGATCGAGGAGCTCACGGACAAGCACGAGCAGTGACCCTGGCGCTGTTCTCACCCGCCGGTCAGCGAACTCCACCAAACCGCCGCCAAGGCGGGACCTTCCGCCGCGGCCACCACCTCCACATACGTGGGAGTCGACACGGCTCGGAGCCTGCCGTCGTTCGCGTGGCCCAGTACGACACTGCGACATTACGGCCTTGATCGTCAAGGACGTCTTCGGTGGCGACCTCATGCTCGGTGACGCCAGGGTCTGCGCGCTCGACCCCGTACACCGATCATCGGCCCATGCAGCTGTTCCCCGGTAGGAGCGCTCCAGAAGGTGTGAAGAGGCGCTTCCTGTCACGTAAGCTGCGGATCGTTTGTCACGCCGTGAAACGCCAAGCGAACACTTGTCAGTGCCTGAGGATCGTCAGCCGTGACAACCCAGTAGCTGCTGTCAATTACTTCCAGGCGCAGGCGTAGTTGACCGTCCTGATATCCGCGGAACTCGCCGTCGATGATCTGCGTGCACGCCGCTGCCAGTCGTCGCATCTGCTCCCACGTCATCGGAACGCCGTCGACCAAACGAGAATTGGCCTCGACACGGTCAATCCCATCCGACCACACAGCGGACACGTCGCCATTGAACGAGGCAAACCGCAGGAACCACCGCAGGTCATCACGATCGCCCACCGCGGACATGACTTCGGCGAGGTCGAAGCCGAGCCAGCCATCATCCTGCGGTGGGATGCGAACTGCACGCATGCCTTCACCAAGCTCCACGCCACGATGGTGACACAGGCGCCTGACCGCATCATCCGGATAAGAGAACACCGACCATCGAGGCCGTAATCGGCGGTCCGCCCCGTCCACATCGCGGCCAAGTTACTCGGGCAACGAACCTCGACGCCGTCGAGTCCTGCATCTATGAGGCGCCCTTCGCTCGCGTCTTGAGCTTCCCCCTTTGTTCGGACACAAAGGCGTTGCCCCTGTTCCCCAGACCAGACCGGCTCACCGCAGCCGACCAGAACGTCACGCCCTACGCTGCTCCCCCGGTGCTCCTGTGCCAAAACATTGCCCGACACTAGGCGACACTCAACGACACTCGAAAACGAACGTCTCTCATTTCTAGCTGCACAATCGGCATTAGGCGACACTTCACGACACTCGCTGACACCGCTGACCAGGAAACTTTTAATCTGTAGGTTGTGGGTTCGAGTCCCACGCGCCCCACTCTTTCGCCTGGTCAGCGCCCTGACCTACGACTGCTACAAGATCATCTCCCTGGGTCTATCACCGTCTTTGGGGCGGACTGGTTATCCAGCAGGTCTTCCAGAGCGTCCGCCGCCTCCCAGGTGACCGTCTTGCGAGCCAGGTAGACGTCCTGGGCCATCGGCACCCGCGAGTGGTCGAGGTGATCAGCGACCAGGCGAGTGTGCACGCCCTTGTCGTCGAGCACCGTCGCCGTCGTCTTGCGCAGGGTGTGCGTGGTCACCCAGAGGAACTCATCCCCGCCGCGTACCTCCCGGATCATCCGAAGGACGTTGCTCGGGTCGCGCAGGCCGCCGTCGAGCTGGCGAAGATCGAACCGGTCACCGGTCGGCCCGCCTACTCCAGAGCCATCTTCATCCTCTCCAGCCGCTCCAGCTCCCACGACAGCAGCGGCGGCACCCGCTCGCCGTGGCCATCGGTTTGGGCTTGCGACACTGACCCACGCCCGGAGTGGGCTCCTATGTCGTAGTCAAGGCCGTAGACCTCGTCGACGAGCACCCCACAGCGCCCGCTCGAGCGCCTCGGCGGTGCGCGGGGTAACCACGACCGGCGAACTGGTTTGTCCCGAGACGCGACCGCGTTTCTCCGTGGGCAACCGATCCTTGCACCTCTTGGCTGTAGTGAAGCCGCAGGTCCGGGTGGTGTTGTCTGCCACCTGTTGCGGAATCACCTGCCGTTGCTGGCCAGTGGACCACCAACAGCAGGTGATCCGCCGAGAGAACATGTTCCAGATCTACCTTGCGGACCGATCATGGCGACGGCGATCGAACGTCCGGAAATGCCGAGATGAGGACGTTCCGCGATGGGACGTGTTTAAGAGAGACCGACCGACTCAGGATCGCCGCCTGCTTGTGGTACGTCCTCGGCCAAGCGGCACAGCGCATCCTTCCCCCTCGGTTGATGTGAAGGCGCACGCACTCCGTCACGTGTCTCGACTAACAGGTGACGGCGAGGGCTGGCGTTATGACTTGGCGTACCCCTTGACCTACGTTTCGCGGTCGACGTTGCCGTCCTCGACGTAGCGCTCAGCGATGTACGTCCTTGCGACGCTTATGAAGCTCGTAGCCCTTTGAGCGATTGCCCGGGGGTTCGACTTGCGGCCGACACGCCGTCGGTAAGGCCGGACCTCCGTCAACGACCTCACCGAGGTCGGAACCACGACAGTCATGCGGCTCGGGCTCGGCGGGTCACTCACGCCGGAGATCCGCGGCGCTGAGGATCCGTCTCGAGTCACGCGCCGGACGGTGCCTCGGATTCGTCGGTGATCACGTCGCGGGCTTGCTCGATGACGCTGTGCTGATGACGTAGCGGTGGGCGCCCCGGCGCATGCCCTACTTGCCCGACCTGCGCAGTCAGGAACACCTCGCCGGACCGGATGCGTGGCAATGAGGGGCCGATGGGGCGACCTCGTCGCGTTCCTGGTCGCAGTCGCCAGGCTGCTCTGGGCGGTCGCGATGGCGTGCGGCGTCGACATCGGGTGGCCAGAGATCTTCCTCCTGGCCGTGCTGGCCATTCGTAAAAAGCTCGTAACACTCCAATCGATCAAAACGCCTTACCTATCAGCCCGTCAAACAAAGGAACCGCCATGGACACCGGCCCGCCGACCACCAACATGCCGAACGTCCTCCCGTCCAAGCCCAAGAAGCGCCGCCGTTGGTCCTGGGTTCTGGGCATCGTCGCCGCGCTGATGCTCATCATCATCGTCGCTGCAGCCACCAGCACTCCTGACAAGTCCGCTACCACCGCCCCGCCCAGCCAAGTCGCCACACCAACGAGCCAGGCCACGGCACCCACGAGCCAGGCCACCGCGCCCACGAGCCAGGCCACCGCGCCGCCGCAGTCCACTCCCGAGGCTGTCGCGCCCGCCACGAGTGAGGCACCGCAGTTCTCGCCACAGGTAGAGCTGGCCCGGAGTTCCGCCGAGTCGTATCTCAGCATCAGCGGGTTTTCACGCGCCGGCCTGATCAAGCAACTGTCGTCGCAGGCGGGAGATGGCTACCCGAAGGACGTCGCCACACAGGCCGTGGACAGCCTGCACATCGACTGGAACGCGCAGGCAGCCAAGTCCGCGCAGTCCTACCTGGACATACAGCCCTTCTCGTGCTCCGGCCTGGTCAACCAGCTGTCGTCTTCGGCCGGGGACGGCTACACGAAGGCCCAGGCCACCTACGGCGCTCACCAGACTGCCGCCTGCAAGTAACAGCTCATACCGGTCCGCCGTCAACTCCGCGACGCAACCAGCGGGCGTAACGGTTTCCGGCATGTCATCTGCCTGTTGATCGGCGTGACGTGGTTGGCCGCGCCGCCACGGCCGGTGCCGACGATGATCGCGACGGTCTTGTTGATGTTGTAGTCGGTCATTGTTCAGGCACTAATACCCGTCGGTCCCAGCCGAGTGTTGGCAGGGTTTTCGCGAGCACAGTCCTGACGCACGCTGGTGTAAACAGTCGTCGCAACTGCTGCGGAAGCTACGGCCACGGCAAAGCTGTTGGGTGACGATTCAGGCGAGGGGCTGTCAAGCCCCGGGTTTGACCCCGACGGTCGGCGTGATCGGGTTGCCGGGCGAGCTGACTCGCCTAGCAAATCGCGGAAAACGAGCAGCGACTTCATCAAATTGGCGCCTTGCCAACAAAAACGCCTTCTAGTGTGCTCGCCGTCAACACCGTGCACGTTCCGTGCATGCTATTGGGTTTACCCAGGTGGCGACATTTGCGTTGTGGCTATACGTAGCCGCAGTGATCGACCGGACAGAGTGTTCTTGCGCAGGCCACTGTCACAAGACTGCTTCTTCGCTAAGGTGTTACGGACGGTGTGCAAGCAAGCACCGGTCAGTAGAGCAAGTCGCCGGTCGTGAGAGGTCAGGGGCGCAACGCTGGTATGGGACTGTTCGACAACGTCGCCTTCTGGGTGACGGATGAAAATGAAAGAGCCGCGCAGGCTGCACGAGTGCTCGAACGAGACGCCGTTCCCTATGGTGGCTATGGCCCGGCGCCGAGTTCGGGCTTCAAGCTGGATGAGCAGGCGTCGTCTCTGGCATGTCATCGCCGAACCTTCCTCGACCGCCTCGGTGTGTGAGCGGACAACGACAGCTGACCATGCGCGATGCAACGGCGAGCGCCGCAGCGCGCCGCCTTACTGCGCGCTGGCTGGACTCCCACCGTTCCGGATTGGCCCGGGCATCGCATCAGCAGACGCGAAGATGGCACGCGTGATGATCCGCGTCGCTACGGCGCAGTAGATCGCAACTCGGCCGCAACGTTGTCATCGCGGTGATCGTCCGAGGATTAACCGGATCGTGCACTATTGATGCACGACGGCGGTGACGATACTGCGAACATGCAGCCACTTCGATGCAGTTTGTGTGGATACACCGCGATTTGCGATACCAGCACTCCCCCTAAGCGCGCAGATCCAGACGACTTAGTCAGATTTGCAGCCGGGGAGAGGTGGCGCCAAGAGCGACGAAAAAAGATCGAGAATGGCGAAATTGATTTGAACCACACCGGAACAGAGCTAGGTAACGAGTGTCCAAGCTTCGCACATGACTTCGAGGAGATCGACATGGCAGAACTGATATTCGGCAACGAGCTAAAGAAGCACCTCGATCGCTGGCCGACAAAGACTGAAATCCACACTGTGGTTCGCGCCGCAATTGCAGTCAGTGACGAGGAACAGGTCCGCGCGCTGCCTCAAGACCAGCTACCAGCCTCAAAAGGGAGCTTCATCGTCGGTGATATCACAGTGTGGGCGCACGAAGGGAACTTACGGGACCGCGATAACTCTGTTCGTCGGTGGCGAGACAGGAGGATGGAGATCTGGCGCGAACTGATGGCGTCACAGGCACAGGGGTGACGTGTCAGGATGACTATCAGACGCGGTTCGACGGCAGGCTGTTTATACCGAGCAGTTCCGACCCCGGTTGTCCGAGAAATTCTGGCGCCACCAGTGGCCGTCCGGCGGGTCTCGGCTCCACCGAGTCCGTTGTGGACCCCCCGTCACGTGAAGGACGGGTCGTCACCCGTCCGTACCGGCAACGATGTGCGCCTTGAACCCACGCGGCCGAGTTGTCGTTGTCGCGCGTCGCGTTATTCGCACGTACTCGCCGTGATCAACGGTTGGAGCCGGACGTAGCTGTCCGTGAGCTTGCCGAGCGGCAGGGGGTGCAGCACCGCCGGACGGTGTGGGAAGCGCTGGAGTCCGACACTCCAAGGAACAAAAGAAGCCGCCGCGACATTCGGTGCTGGAACTTGCTTACGGCCTGATCGAGGAGACGCTGCGAGCTGGTCAGTCGGCACCTGCGCACGCAGAAACATATGACCGCGCGGATCTACGAGCGGCTGGTCACCGAGCATGGGTTCACCGCGGCGGGGCAGACCGTGGTCTACGAGTACGTCGCCCGCCGTCAGCCGGAGCTGGTCGCCGAGCTGCGCGAGGAGCAGCGGCATCTGCAGGGCATGGTGCCCCAGCAGCATCAGCCCGGCGAGGAAGCCGAGGTCGACTTCGCTGACGTGCGGGTCTGGATTGCGGGCACGGTGATGAATTGCCCCCTGTTCACGCGCCGGCTCAGTTTCAGCGGGCGCTCCGTCATCGGGTGTTCCTGTCCGAAGGGCAGGAGGCCAGTCTCGCGTCGAATCCCAGAACTTGGTCAAGTTCCGTTCCCATTGGTTTGACGCCCTCTACTGCATGCCTGGCAGGTAAGCAGCCTCCCGACGCGTTCCCGCGGGATCCGGAAGCACCGGCGACCCGGCCCTGGCCCGGGTCGTCCAATCCCCGCCCCGATACGGACAGTCGTGGCGACAGCTTCCACGCGCGAGACGAAACGCATCCCGTGCCGAGGCCGACTTGACTCACTGCGTGTGGAGGCGCGTACTGTGCGCTGCACTTCGTGGCCGCTACCGACATAGCCTGCCGCAAGCGGGGACCGACAACGGTGCGGCAGAGGGCTGGTCACCGTCGCCGATTGGAGTGGTGTTGGCCGACTGCGCGCGCAAGCACTGGGAGTACCGGACTCGGTGGCGTGCACGTGCCCGAGCCCGCACGGCGGCGCTGGTGAGGGAATCGGCGGTGGAACGCAACTCGACGGCGTGGGACAGCGCGGACATCACCAGCTCGGTCAGCTGTTCGCTCCTCACCAGCGACTCCCTGACCGCGTCGCCGAGGGCCTCGCCGAGTCCGAGTCGTGTTTGATCGTCCACCACCATCAGCACCCCTGGGTTGCCATCGATGCTGTCGAGTCAGCGCAAGGGACGCGACGAGGCCAGAGTTCGTGGTACCCAGACCGGCGTGAGGCCAAACGGCCGGTCACCCGACGGCGGTCACATCGTGATGCCGCCGACGTGACCGGCGAGACCGGTCCAACCCGGCGCTGCCGGTACCGGCAGCGGGATGCAGGCGCGGCGAACGCCGTGGGCACAAACGGCGGCGCAAACACCAGATTCGATCAACGAAACCGGTCGGCACAGAGGCGGCTGCCTGCCCACCGACGGTCCCGCCGATCTCACTACCGGTCCAAGGAGTCTGCTCCGAACACGCGGCCTGCCAACACGGCGACAGTGCCGTCGCTGTACGCGACGATCGCTCCGGCCGTGGACGCGACAGAAGAACCCTATTGCCGTGGTGGCGGCCCACTCGTTCAGCGGTCACCTGCTCATGCGCAGAACCGCCCAGGTGACCTTGCCTCCGGATTGGCGGTGTGAGCATCCGCAGATGTAGGCGAGCTGGGTGATGAGCCGGAGCCCGCCGCGACGGTCGCCGGGGGTGTCGGGTGGTTGCGGCAAGGGTGCAGGTCGTGGGTCGTCGTCGGCGACCGCGACGGTGAGTGTCCGTGAGCGCAGTTCCAGGCGCAGCCGTGCCGGCGAGTGTGTATGCCGGGCCGCGTTGGCGACCAGTTCGCTCGCGACGGTGACGGCGTCCGCGGTCATGGCGCCGATGTCCCAGTTGTGACAGGTGTCGGTGACGAATTGCCGTGCGGCGTGGACACTCAGGGGCGACGGCGGTAGCCACAGTTCGGTGCGCTGCCGCGACGGCGGTTCGTGCAGGTGCTCGAGGGCGGCGAGCACGGTCGGCTGGGTCGTGAGGAACCGTCGTGCCGGTTGGTGATCGAACAGTGCCGCGGTCGCCGGCCCGGGCACGACGATCAGGGGCACTGCCGACCAGGTCGAGATGCGCATCCAGACGGTGACGAAGACACTGGTCAGGTAGTCGTGCGTGATCTTGAGCTCGTCGAGGTCGGCGATCACGGCGCGGGGCTGGTCGGCCGCGCATTTGAGCAGGATGTCGCGTAGCCGCGGGTAGGTGTGGACGTTCAGCACACCTGAGGTCCGGACGATCGTGGCGCCGTGCAGCGTGGATAGTTCGCAGCTGAGCGGATCCTCCCCGGTCACAACCCCTGCCGCCCTCTCACTGGCGCTCTTCGCCCGGTCGAGGTCTCGCCGCGCGTCCGCGAAATGCGGAGCGAAGAATGTACGCCGTGCCAGGAGCAGGGGACGTCAGAACCGCCCAGTAGTCACTCGATCGGGTGAGGTCGGGGTTTTCAGGTGATCCCTCCATCGTTGTGGCGACAGAGCAGCTTCGCCTCAGGTGTGGCGTGGCCGGACGACCCGGCACTATCGACGTTAGGCAGTCCCCTGTGGACCTGCGGCGAAACGGTGTGCGTCCCGGTTGCCGGCGAGGACGGCCCGCACGGTTTTGCCGCCGAACCACTGCGGGCTGTTGCCCCGGACTCGGGCGGTATCGACGACGAACCGCAGGCCCAGCCCGGGGTCGTCGGGGGCCGCGATGCCGCTGATCTTCTTGATACGCCGCAGCCGCAGACCGCGATCTTGTACACCAGGGTTCTTCCAAGGGGCGAAAGTGCCAGGCCGTTCGGCCGGGTCAGCCCGGCGGGCGCCTTTGAAGTTACGACGCCGGCGACTGACTATGACCGTTGACGAAGGTGTGCCATCGCAACCGTTTCGACTGCTCGTATACAGCGTGGAGGTGACCAGTCACCGCAATTGACGGCGATGTCAGCCGCATGGTGCGGGCTGGCATGTTTGGCACGAACGTCGGCCTGGGTTCGCTCGTAGCCACTCGTCGGCTTGGGATGTGTGGAGCCGTAGTAGCTCGCGGCCCGGTGCGGTCGTGCGGTAGCTGGTGAGGTGCCGGCAGTCGCGTCGGTGCAGGACCGTCGAGGCAGGGCGAACCGTGAACTGGTGTTCCTGGTCTGTGCAGGGCCGGATCGTCTCCACCTGCTGCCGTAGTACGGTTGCGCGGTCGGTGAGTCGTTGACGTTCCCGATCAAGGGCGGACATTCGTTTCTCCACGCAGGCGAGTTCCCGTTCAAGTGCGTCAGTATCGATTGTGGGCGGCTGTTCGGGTGCGGCGAGGCCTAGTGGCGTGGCCGCGATGATGATCGAGGGGTGGAGCCCGCAGGTCGGGCAGACGCATTCGCCGGAGAACGCGTCGTAGATTGTTGTGTACTCGCGGTGGGCGGTCCGTTCGATCATGTGGCCGCAGTAGAGCCGCAGCCGCCAGCGCATCAGGTTGCTTCGCGGCTGTCGCTCAATCCGGTGCAAAGTGGCGGCCAGGCGGTCAATCTGGTCCTTTGATAGTGGCGGAAATGTGGCCACCGTTGTGCGGGCATGCTCGGCCAGAGCCACGTGGTCGGCCTGGCGCCGGTGGTCGGCGCGGGTCAGTTCGTGCGCGGCCAGGGGGTCACCCAAGTGTCGATATGCGGACAGATCGAACGGTGGCCAGGGTTGCTGCCGGGTCATCGGCACACACTGCACCAACACGCCCGGCAGCGCCCGGCGAAGCGACGCCGCCTTGGGAGGATTGGGTATCCGCGGCGTCCGACAACAGCGGGATACCTGCGCCAGCTGTGAGTTGCGGCGCCGGGAGGTGCGCCTCCGGTGAGTGTCACAGACCATGGCGCGATGGATCTCGTGTCACGCTGTCGGCATGGAATCTCCGGTTCTCGCCGCTCTGGTCCGTGCGCCGGAGCTGTCGCGTCCTCAGGTGCAAGGTGTGATCGCCACGGTTGCGACGCTGGCACCCAGCCACATCGTGGATGTGGCGGAGCGGAGTGATCTCGACGATGAGCTGCGGGGCGAGATCATCCGCCGCGCTTCGCGCTACCTGGCACTGGACGTTCTAAATCGATGGCCCGCGCGTCCGGCGCTGCTTGAGGTTGCCGTGCAGGCCCATGGTGCGTTCGCGGGACTGGTTCTGTACTGCGAAGAACAGGGCTGGCGGGATCGTGCCACCGAGCTGGCTTCCCAGGTGGGTGTCGATGAGGTTGAGCATCTCGCGGCGAAGTGGACCCGGACCTTCGGCTCGCTGCCGTCCGCCATCCGGATCGCACTGATCCATGCTGCGCTGACCGAGACGACTGCGCGGCCTCGGCTGACCGAGATGTCGGAGTGGGAGCGGCAGCAGGCGATGGAGCAGCTTGCTCAGGAGGCACGCAGGCGCGCGGGGACGGCGTGGCAGCTTCTCGAGCCGGCGCCGGAACTGTGGAAGCAACTCGCTCGCGATGGCAACGATGCCCAGCATATTCGGCGGATCCTGCTCGACCATGCCGAACAGCTGACCGACGACGTTCTGTCCGCGTGTCTGCCCGAGGTGACCCGTGACGACCTGCGCGATGGCGATGACTTGTTCGCAGGGGTACGGCTGTCCCACGCCGCAGACCGAGTGCGCCGCTGGCCACGCCTGCGCGACATAGCCGACACGGAGCTGCGCCGAGTCGTGCAGGAAGCCGTCGAGGACGGCTGGGCACCCGATGGCCGCTTCACGCATTGGCCGGAGCTCACCGCGCTGGCGGAGTTGAGCGACGACACGGCCTTGCTCTCCGGTGCGGTCGCGGCGACGCGTCACGCCACCAAGCCGGACTATCTGTCGCGACAGCGTCAGGACGGACCGTCGTGGGAGGAGGAACGGGCCCGCACGGTCGCGGCACTGACGACCAACCCCGCGACACCGCACGCCGACTTGATGGCGCTGCTTGCTGCCTTGGATGAGCCTGCGCTGCTGTCTGTCGAGCAGCACGGCGAGGGTGACCTGCGCGCCGCGGCACGCACCCAGCTGGACGAACGTCGTCGAGCGGCCGACGCCGGCCGTCCCGCGCTCATCCACGTCCCCTCCGACCGTGAGCTCGCCGAGTCCGACGACCCCGCAGCCGAACTCGCCGGACACCTCAAGTACCTACGGGCTCGAGCCGAACAACGCGACACCACCTGCGAAGCCCTTCTCCGATCCCGCTTCACCACCCCCGACATCCTGCGTGCGCTGCCTGCTCACCGCGTCCTGGACAGCGCGCAGCAGGCCGACCTAACGGCCACCATGATCATCGAGGCATGCGGCGACGACACAGCCCGATGGCAGGCTGTTGCTGACCACCTCGACTCGCAGCCTCGCAAGACGGTCACCTTCCAAGCATGGCTGAACACTGTCGGCGGCGCCCAGTAACACTGTGACTCGCGAAGACCGTGCGCGAATCCTTCAAAGGGGGGAACGTAGATGACCAGCCGGAAGGCGCCGCTCACTGCCGCTCAACGAGAAGTCCTCGACTGGGTACGCGGCGGATGCGCGACGGGAATCTACGAGGATTGGTCGCACCGCCTGGTCGCTCGCGCGCTGCACAACCGCGGCCTGCTCGTAGTGAAAGGCCACGGTCCGTCGTGGGTTGCCTCGATCACGAAGGAAGGCATCTACTACCTCGAGAACAACTCATACTCGTCCCGCGACGACCACCGCCGATCCTCGTCTGGCGACGAGAAACCCCAGCAGAGTCCCAAGACACCGGCACCGCGGACACAGCAGCGTCCTAAGGCTGTCGCGGCTCGCCCTGCTGCCACACCGCCGGTGAAGCCGGTCGCGCAGAAGCGAGGACCTGTAGACCACTTCATGGAAAAGCTCCATGACGCAGTCGATCATCGTGTCCTCGTGCCGATCGACCAGGTGCCCAAGCAACGCCAGCTCGCGGCGTCGGCGCGGCGGTTCGGGCGGATCCCGCAGGGTCAGCGGCTGTCGTTCGAATACGTCCAGCGCGACGGCAGCTATTGGATGGCGATCACGCTGGAGTCGCCGCCCGAGTGGCAGACCAAGCTACTGGCCCGAGCCGTGTCCACGACACTGCCGGACCCGACCGATGTCGTGCAGGTGAGCATGGAACTGGAGGACTTTCCCGTTCAGGGAACGCCCCGCGACCGAGCGTTCCGCCTGCTCGACGCCCTGGTCCGAGGTGCCCGCGAACTCGGGATGACCGTGTCGCTCCACGCCGAACGACACACACGCGGATACGCCGGCAGACGCGATCATCACAACGAGATCCGGTTCGCTCTCGACCGCGAGGAGGTCTGGCTCCGATTCACCCAGGCCACGCTCCGGCGGCCCCACGAACCCACAGAACGCGAACTCACACGAGCGCGCCAGGGCTACATTTTCCCCGACTTCGACCAGGTCCCGGATGAACACCTCGTGATCGTCGTGGCCGGCGGCGAGCGGTTCTGGACCGACAACTGGAAAGACACCGACGACCATCGCCTCGAGGACGACCTCGTGGAGATTCTCGAGGAAATCCGGCTCCGACTCGGACACCTCGCCGTGCAGCGCGCAGCAGCCGCGGAACGGCAACGCCAAGAGGACCTGGCGAGAGTCGAACGCGCAAAGCGTCAGGCCGAGGCAGCGCAACGCGCCGCGATCGCGCAACGGGAGAACCTGATCGATGAGGAGGCACGGCGTCAAGCGAGACACTGGTCCGAGGCGGGCCAACTCCGTGCCTACGCGGCGGAGGTACGCCGACAGGCATCATCGCTGACTGCGGAGCAGCACACGGATGCGCTGTCCTGGGCAGACCGGATCATGAAGGTCGCTGACGCGATAGACCCGTTCCCCGACCGCGCGGTCCGTCCTCACCTTCCCCAAGGCATGCCGACCACGAGCGACTTGCAGGCCTTCAGAAACCAATGACCGTCACCAGTGACGGTATCCCCAGCGTCGAGGCGCGCGCTCATACCGGACGGGAATCTCCGACGGCTTCAGCGGACGGTCGACAACGGGACGGTAGTTGGCCGCCGTGATCCGCTCCTCCTCGTGCACCTGCTCCATCACCTCGGCGAAATGGCCGTGATCGTGCTCCTTCATCTGGTCGATAAGCCGGGTGATGAGCACATCCAGGCGCTGCACCTCCGCCTCAGCAGCAGCCAGGCGCTCCTGCATGGTGACCGCGCGATGACCGCACCAACCACGCAGCAACTCATGCCGAGGCCGATAGTGCTTGAGGTACCAGCGGTATTCCCAATCCGGATCCGACGTTCTCTCATGTCCGTCGTGACTCGTGTAAGACTCGCCGCGCTTCGTTTTCTCCCGGCACTCTCGTTCCTCCTCGATCACGCCGTCCAAGATCGGCATTGGGTTCACCCGGCAGGCGTACTCGGCGATCATGAGCGTGCCCTCGGGGGAAACCACCGTGCCGTCGCCGGTCGCGAAGGAAGCGACCTGACCGAGGAGTTCACTGACCGGTATCCCGATGAGCGGCGCGAGCGCTACCGGGTCGTGGATCGTCGTAACCCAACGCACCAGCGCCGACCACTCCCAACCCGCGACCTCCTCCGGGATCAACTCCGAGAACACAGTCTCCACGGCTGATTCCTCGAGATCGGTCAGCTCGAACGCGGCGAGCCGTTCCCAGTTCGCCATCAGCTCGTCGTACTCACGTACCCCAGACCACGCTCCGCGAAGCCGCTTCCCCGGAACTTTCTCCCGCTTCCCGGCACTCTCGCCATCGAGGAACTCGACCTCGTACTTCGCGGTCTTCTTTTGCATCTCGATGGCGACGACACGAACACGCTGCGAGGAGTCAAAGTCCCGCACGCGATAAATCTGCTCGTCACCGACCTGGACCATCCACATTCCTCTTCCCCGACGGGACACCAGCAGCCTCGCCACACTAGCCGGTCAAGCGAACCCGCCGGATTCGTTGCGGCAGCACACTGTGCCGCGTCAGCTCGAGCTGCCGCAGGACATGCGCCCGACCGCTGATCGCGACGACGCGTTCGACGCCATGACAGGCGATGAACAAGTCACCGCACTGGAGACGTTCGCCGGCTACTGCGTCCAGGCCTGAGCGATCGCCGACTACGCGCCCTCTGGATAAATTCAATTTGTCTCGTCATCCAAATTTTGGATCGTCTACATAGACCTCCTTTAGCGCAGCGTTTCCCATGAGTCCTTGACCTCCTGCCATGATCGCCATCGCGGCAATATATCCGACACTATCTTTGGCGCGCCGCCATAGGACATGCAGGTCATCAGAGTCTTTGTCGTTCGCCTTGGCAATCCTCAAGAAGTCGTTCAGCACATCTTCACTGGGGAGTCGATAGCCAAAGTATACGGCGTGCGCGGTCCTTTCTGGGTATACCGTAAGGAGATCAAAGCTTTCTACCTTTTCCCCTATGGCCAAAAGAAGTTTCTCGTGAAAAATTGCCGCTTCTGCAGAATGATCGATTATTTTCGGAAGAGATTGAAAAATAACCTCAGCCTTTAGTGAAAATGGTTTTGTCGACGGCTTCGCCGCGGTTGCAGCCAGCTTCTCCTGCACTGCTCGGCGACGCCTCCTCCAGCCATGAAGATCATCGTTCCCGCGCCCAGACCACGCAAGGACCATCACTTCAAGCGTCTCTTCGGTCGGCAATTGCTTCCCCGACAGAGCCGCGTAGATCGTCTGCTTAGCCGGCCTGTCGTAGCGAGCGTCCCCTGGGATGTACTTGCCAGGAGGACGCGCGATATCCCGCACCGGCACGGGCGGGCGAGCGGAGTCACGCAGGGCTCGAAGCTCCCTGGCGAAGCCGACAAGCGGGCCATCGTTGTGCAGCGGACGCATATGCGCCGGCATCAGCGCCTCCAAGTCATGTCAAGTCCAGAGGCAGTCATAGTAAGTCCAGAAGAGGTGACCACGCCACCACCCAACCTGTCCAATAGGGCGCACAGACAGAAGCCTTCCCTGCCGGTGATACCGAATCGTCAGAGAATCCGACTAAATCTTGTGCAGAAAACCAGAAAGGAAAGCGCGAACCCGTGAATGGCAAGGCACTTTCATTTGCGATTCTTATTCTCCTTTCGTTACTGTGCGGCATGGCAACCACAATATTGGTTTGGCTGTCAGGCGCGCGCCCCGCGGCCGCAACTATCGCTGGCGGATCCACCTTTGGTGGCACCATAGTGATAGGGCTTGCAACACTTGACTTTTTCTTCGGTGCTTGAACGACCATCGCCAACCTTTCGATTCATCAGATTGTCTTGCCCAAAGAGAAGCACGTCGGAGGCTCGACAGAACTGCGTATATAAGCAGGGCTAGCCGATCAAGAAAGAGTAGAGCCGAAGGGACCGAACTCCCTTACTTCTGCCAGAACAGAGAACACGGCAGCAAACGATCGCAACGAAGCGCCTACCTGCCCCGTCGAGCCCCTGCCCGACCACCACTGGCTTGAGGGACACAATCCGAAAGTCTGAAACCGCATCAAGATCCCCCACTGAGCAGTGCCCCGACTGCGCCACATTACTCCAGATGGCTCCAACTGGGCACACAAAACCTACGAAAATGATCGCGCAAGATCGTAAGCAAATACAGTCCCGACAAGGTACCCAGTGGGCCCGGAGAGAGGACAAAGTCTCCCGCCACGCTGGCCGACGGCCACCTGCAGTGCTGGAAGAAGTTCCTCAGAGGCAGCCTCGCGGTAGTAGCGGCCCAGCCCAGCCCACGATCCTGGGCTGCGAGCGGCCTGGATCTGCTCGACACCGGACCAGCACCGCACGAACTGGCGAAAGCTCTGGCCAACGGTCTCGCCGACTGAGCCTTCCTGGCATGAACTGTCCCACGCTCATGCCACTTACCGATCGTTCGGGAACGCAGCGTTCACCAACCACCCGCACGAGAACCTGTTCCAATTTTGCACTACTATCGATGGTCCCACCGCTGGCGACCTGGTAGTCCCGCAGCGGGTCATCCGACACAAGTGGAGCCCGGAGCGACGCGGAGAGCGAATAGCCCAGACGCGCGTCAAGTAGTAGGCACACATGATCACTAGGAAGGCAGTGATGTGGTCGAAACCCTGCGGACAGAATCAGGCACTCTCGAGACGGCACATTACAGGCTCAAAAGGGGCGAAAATATGGCGAAAATCGAACTATTCTGTCGCGATAGCATCTGGCTCATACGCCCACCCGGCGTAGTTCCGAAGCCGCCGCCGGCCAGCTTCGTACGCCACATCAGGCCCAGATCCGACTCCCCGCAATGGACCCTCACGAGGACGGCCATCAGTGGGAACACTCACCGCACGGCGCTCCCCGGGTGCTCCTGTGCCGAAACATTGCCCGACACTGCGCGGCACTCGATGGTAGTCGAAAACGAACGCCTCTCGTTTCTAGCTGCACAATCGGCATTAGGCGACACTGCACGACACTCGCCGACACCGCTGACCAGGAAACTTTTAATCCGTAGGTTGTGGGTTCGAGTCCCACACGACCCACCAAATCGCGGGCCTGCCTCGCAGATGGTCCTCCGCTGGCAGTGTCTGCTACTTCACCGTCTCGGTGACCTGCGTCCCAGGGGGCCTGTTGTCCCGCAAGCTCAACGCCCAAGGGTGCGAACGCTGGGTTGGCAACGCCGCGTTCGCACCCTTGTGGTCACAGCTGCACGGCGCGAATGGCACTCGCCCACGGCTCGGCTTCGAGGTGTGTGAGGTCGGGGTTCGCACCGAGCCGTGCGGCCGCCGCCGACACCAGCCGGTGGAACGGCAACACGGTCACCAGCGGACGCGCCAGCGGGTGGGTCGCCGCGAAGCGCACGTCGCCGTCTTCGGCGACGATCATTGTCGTCGCGCCTAGCTTGTCGAGCAGGTCCTGGGCGTCGGCGGTCCGGCCACCGTCGGCTCCAGAACGGAGCAGAAACGCGGCGGTCGAGGAGGAGAAGACCGCAGGCGTGCCGTGTAGCGCGAATTCCGTGTGCAGACCTTCCGCCCAGCGATAGGTGCCCTCCTTGAGCTTCAGCGCCGCCTCGGCCGCGGTGATCGCGTCGAGCCCGGTGCCGGTGACGAGGGTCGGGGACGCGGACACGACCGCGTCCACCGCCTCGGCGGGAAGCGGCAGTTCGAGCGTCGCCCGCATCGCCGTGGGTGCCCCGGCCAGCGCCTCGGTGAGGTCCGCGGCGTCGAACGTCCGCGCTACGAGACCGCCGAGCACGGCCAGCGCCGCCGTGTACGACACCGTGTGTGTGCTGGCCTTTTCCTGCGGGCAGGTGCGCACGACCACGTCGGCCACCGGGGCGTTGTCCCCCACGCCGGTGATCGCGATCGTCGACGCGCCCACCTCGGCGGCCGCGGCCAGCACCTGGTTCGGATAGCGCTTGGTGCCCCGGTGGCTGACCACGACGACCTGGTCAGCGGACCGCACGGACTCGCTCAGCGCGAGGTCGTGCGCGTCGATCGCGGCCGGGCGGACGCGGCCGCCGGTGACGATCCGGGTCCACGCCGCCGCGATCCGGCAGGCGTGCAGTGACGTGCCGATACCGGTGAACACGATGGGACGGTCCGGGTCGAGTACGGGCGACTCGGTGTCAAGCAGAGCCGCGACCACGTCCGGCTGCTGCGCGACATGGTGGTCGAAGGCGAGGTCCGTCATGCTGTGCTGTCCTGTTCGTTCTGGTAGCGGGATAGGTTTTCCGGGAAGATCAGCTGGAAGACCGCGAGGTTGACCAGACTGCCCAGCTTGGCCCCGACGTGCTGGATCAAGCCGGTGCGCGCGAACCCGTACCGCTCGATCATCCGGATCGACGCGATGTTGGTGTCGGTGTTGAAGCTGATGATCGTGCTGTAGCCCTCGTCGCGCGCGAAGTCCACCAGCCAGCCGGTCAACGTCTTGCCAACGCCCGTGCCCTGCGCGCCAGGCGCTACATAGACCGAGATCTCGGTGCTGGGCCGATATCCACCACGAGGCGCGAACGGGCTCAGTGTGCCGTAGCCGATGACCTGGCCGTCCCGCTCGGCGACCACGGCGGGGTTGCGGCCGCCGTGCGCGGCCAGCCAGATAGCCATCTGCTCCGGCGTTTTCTCGTCGGTGTCAAGGGTGGCGTCCGTGTGCCGCACCGCGTGGTTGTAGATCGCCCGCATGTCCTCCAGATCTGCGGACGTGGCCACCCGCACGGTCGGCAGGCCGGCTATCCCGCGCATGGCGAACTGTTTCTCCGGTACACGCCAACGCCTTCGGTGGTCGAGAACACCTGGTGCACGTCGTAGAACGCGTCCAGGTGGCCCTTCCACTTGGCGAACTGGGCCTTGTTGCCGGCGATGCGGCCCGCGAAGTAGGCGTTCTCGGTCAAATTATCCAGCAGCACGTTGTGCGCCACGAGCAACGCGCCCGCCGGCAGTGCGTGGCTGATGGCCCGGGTGTGCGGGTAATAGATCGCCTTGTCCCGCAGATCGGGGTCAGGCGCGTCCAGCGGACCCTCGGCGTCCAGCACGCACAGGTCCACGTCGTTCATCGTGCGCGCGTACTCGGCGGCGTCGGCGACCACAAAGTCGACCAGGTTCGCGTAGCCGAGCGCGGCGATGTTGCGTTCCGCCAGCGCCATCACATCTCCGTCGACGTCAACGAGCGTCAAATGCCCGCCTGTGGCAGCGATGGCCGGTAGCGCCCAGATCGCCCAGTACCCGTAGTAGGAGCCGAGGAACACCGCGTTGCGCGGGCGCACCTGGTGCGCCAGCGCGAACATCAGCCGAGCTTCCTCGGAGAAGATGAAGGTGGTCCGCCCGCCGTGGTCCCACTCTTCGGCGACCCGCTGGGCGAACTCCTCGAACGCGTCCACCGGGTATTCGGTGCCCGGCACGAGCCCGTCCTTCGCGAGCGCCGCGAGCAGGTCCGTCACGCAGGCGTGGTCGTCACTGGGAAAGCGCGTGGACAGGTTCTGCTTGTCGCGGTTCAACCCCAGCTCGCTCAGCTCGTCGAAGTGAGCCTCGACCCATCGCGAGTAGTCGGCACGCGACATCAGGCCGTTCCGGAAAGCCCGGTACTCCGCGCAGCCTCCCAATGCCGAATCGATGACGGCGTGCGCCGTCCTCGACCGCACGATGGCAGTCATTGAAACCCCCTAGAAATTCTCCGCACTATCATCTTGCGTGCGTGCGCTTAACAATGAACTTTTTCCGCATAACGCGCATTGAACTGCATCACGCGGTAATGGTATTACGCCATTCGGCACATCGCCGCAGATAAGTATGCAGGTCGAAATCGGCTCTCACCCAGTCGCTCGGCAGTATTCCCCAGTCCGCGTCCGCCTCGGCACCCGCGACGTATGTCCAACCGGGACCGATGTCGAGGTCGAGCTCACGCAGTTCGTACGAAGGCGCCTCGAACGCGTCGACCACCTGCCATTCAGCCGACGTGAGACCGATGACCAGCACACCTTCGGCAACTCCTTCACCGGGCACGAGTACCGGAAACGGCCGCTCCCGCAAAGCCGCGATGCGCCAGCCGGGCGCCGTTGCCGGTACGCATTCCGGAACGCGGCCCAGTAGCACGTCGAGCACCTCGGGGAACGTGAGACTTCCGTATGCGAACAATTCGTCCGGCTGATTCGCGAGCCGGTTGCGCCCACTGGCGTCGATCATGCCTGCACTGTTTCAGAGATCTCTTCAAGCAGGGGTCTAAATAGCAGAGATCGGCGTGTGAGGCTGAGCACTTCACATTGTGGGAAAAATATACCCGTGCAACTGTGTTCGCGTGGAAAAGGCTCGGGGGAACGGTTTCGGACTGCTGTGGGCGGGGCAGGCGGCCAGCGTGTTCGGCGGTCAGATCGGCGACGTGTCGGTGCGGCTGCTCGCCGCGACCGTGCTCGCCGCGACCCCCTTCGAACTGGGACTGCTGTCCGCGGCACAGACCGCGGGCTTCCTGCTTATCGCGTTGCCTGCCGGCGTGCTGGCCGACCGCATGCGCCGACGTCCCGTGCTGATCAGCTGTGACCTGCTGCGAGCGGGCCTGCTCACCCTCGTGCCCGCGCTGTGGTGGTTTGACGTGCTGACGTTCCCGCAACTGCTGTTCGTGGTGTTCGCCGCAGGCCTCGCGCAGGTCGTGTTCGACGTGACCTACCAGTCGTACGTGCCCGCGCTGGTCGGGCGAGCGGCACTGGTGGCCGCCAATGGGCGCTTGGAGTCCACCCGCTCGACGGCGGTGGCCGCGGGTCCCGCGCTCGGCGGCGTGCTGTCCCAGGCGCTCGGTGCCGTCAACGCCGTCTTCCTGACCTCCGCAGGCTACGTGGCGTCGGCGTTCCTGTTGTCCCGAATACCCGCGGTGGAGGAATTACCCGCGAACTCCGAGGCGCGTTCGCTGCGTTCGCAGATCGCCGAAGGCCTGAAATTCGTGCTGGGCAACAGATTGCTACGCACGACTACGGTGGCGGCCACGATCTTCAACTTCAGCTACGGCATCACCCAGCCATTGGTCGTCGTGCTGCTGGCGCAAGAGCTGGCATTGGCGGGGTCCGTGGTCGGAGCGCTGCTCGCGCTGGCCGGCGCCGGCGGTCTGGCCGGCGCACTGGTAGCGGGCAAGGTCGCCGACGCGATCGGCCGCTCGCGCGCCATCTGGGTGTCCGAGCTCGCGTGTGTGCCCGCGTTCTTGTTGCTGCCACTGACTTTCCCGGGCTGGGGGCTCGCGTTCTTCGCAGCGGGCTTCTTCTTGGCACACCTGATCCTTTCGGTGTTCAACGTGTCGAACCTCAGCTTCCGCCAGGCGATCTGCCCGGACCGCCTGCTCGGCCGGATGAACGCGAGCGTGCGTTTCCTGATGTGGGGCGCGCTCCCGTTGGGCGCGCTGGCGGGTGGCCTGCTGGGCACGGCACTCGGCGCGCGGTGGGCGCTGGTGGTGGCCGGAGCCGGTTTCCTTGGCGCCGCGATGGTCTTGCTGCTCTCCCCGCTGCGTCGGCTGCGAGACCTGCCTGAGGCGGTGGCGGCATGAACTCCGTCACGGCGCGGTATATCTCGAACCCGGCACTGGCGGACGCGGTCGGGGCTGCGGAGCTACCACCCGCTTATCGGCGGTTCTGGCGCGGCAATCTGCTGTCCCGCCCACTCTTCGTGCCGGAGTCCGAGCTCCTGTCGTGCGCACGCGACGCGATCGCCGTGCTGGATCTTCTGGGGTCGTTGCCTTCCCGTGTGTTCGACGGCGACGTGGCGCGCTACTGCTCCACGCTCGGCATCGATCCCGTGACGTCCGGCTTGCTGACGTCCTATCACGACGGACCGCCACTTCAGTACGGCCGCGCCGATTTCTACCGTGACGGCTCGTCGTTCACGATGCTGGAATTCAATGTCGCCAGCGACCTCGGCGGCCTGGACACCACCTCCCTGCACCAGGCGTTGCTGAGCGTGCCATCGTTCGCCTCGTTCGCGGCGGAGCACGGCCTGGGGTACGTCGACACAACGGCCGCCGTGGCCCGGTCGTTGCGGGCGGCGTCACCCGTGCCGGATCCGGTAGTGGCACTGGTGTGCGCCGACTCCGACCTGCCCGCGTACCGCGAGTTGCTCGATTCCTACGCCGAGGCGTTCTCCCGGCTCGGCATGGACGTGGTGCTGGGCGGGCTCAGCGAGGTGCGTACCCGTTCCAGGCGTCTGTTTCTCGGCGGCACCCGGATCGACGTGGTGCTGCGCTATTTCACCGTGGACCACGTACCGGCGAACACCCCCGCGGTCGACCAGATCCTCCGTGCGCACGCGGCAGGCACCTGCGCGCTGTTCACGCCGATGAGCAGTTCACTGTATTCGAACAAAGGAGCACTCGCACTGCTGTCCGACGCGCGCTGGATGTCCGCCGCGGAACGGGCGCTGGTCGACCGGGTGCTGCCGTGGACCAGAAAGGTCACCCGCGACCTCGTGGACCGGTGCATCCACGAACGTGAGCACTTGATCGTCAAGCCACCGCGCGACTTCGGCGGCCACGGCGTGGTAGCGGGCTGGGAAACGTCCGAAAAGGACTGGGCGGAGTTGCTGGACGAGGCTGTGCGACGGTCTTTCGTGGTGCAACGCCGCGTACTAGCGGCGACCGAGCCGGTGGTGGACGCCTCGACAGGCGAGATACACGACTGGACACCGGCTTGGGGCCTTTTCGTCACCCCGGAAGGCTTCGCGGGTACGTTCAACCGAGCCGTGCCGAAAGGTGGCGGCGCGGTGGTGAACCTGGGCGCGAACTCCCAGGCCCGAGCGACCACCGCCTTCACCCATCGGGACAGCTGAGACAGACACGGCCCGGGCTTGGGCGTGGGCTTCGTCTGGGCGGAGTCTGGGCGGGCGCGTCGTCATGCTGCTCTCAAGGTTCGCGAAACGCCGCGGCTCAAGACTTTGAGGTAGCACAATGAAGAAGGCGACAAGGATTGTTGGAGCGACGTTCGGGCTTTTGATGTCCGGGGGGGCCATGGCGGCGCCCGCGCAGGCCGGGGAACATCCCGGTGGGGGTGGCACGGGGTGCGCGGTTGTCACAACCGGCTACCAGGCGTCGGCGACCGTTGTGAATGTCAGGGTGCAGGGTTACGGGTGCGGCAAGACCAATCCGACGTGGCTGACCGTTGAGGTGCAGCGGGACGGGAAGACCCTGGTACGCAAGATTCACAAGTGCCTGGTCGACACTCACACGCGCAACACCGACGCCTGCATGCGCGCTGGATTCACGGTCAGCGTGACCGACCCAGCCGGCAGCCAGCGCTTCATCTGGATCGCGGAAGCCCTGAACCCCCGTGTCCCGAGGCCCTCCATGGACTGGGATAAGGGGGACGAGCACTTCTGACCGACGTCGTGAGCGTTGGGGGGGGGGGGAAAACCCCCCCACCCCCACCCCCCCCACAACGATAATAAGGGCGGCCCCGCACCCGGGGCCCCCAGGAGGGCGCC
>NZ_JBHWEB010000039.1:49154-77979 GCF_042734395.1 Amycolatopsis sp. NPDC059657
CTTGGGGTTCGGGTACCCCCTGAACCCCCGTTTCCCGAGGCCCTCCATGGATGGGTTTTTGGGGGACGAGATCTCCGCACCGACGTCGTGAGCGTTGCGGGCGCTTCAAACCGCCCGCAACGCTCACGAGCCCTTCACGTTAAGTCGGCGCGCACGGACACGGTCGCCTCGATGCTGGCCGCGAGGAAACGGCCGATGATCGCCTTGTCCTCGTCGCTGAAGCCCGCCCATGCCGCCGTGAACGCCCCATCGAGCGGGGTGAAGAACGCGCGGCCGAGTTCGAGTGCCTTGTCGTGGACGCGGAGCTCGACCTTGCGGCGGTCGTGGGCGCTGCGGGTGCGCTGGACGTGGCCGGATGCCTCGAGGCGGTCGAGGACCGAGGTGGTCGCGGACGCGCTCATGTGCATCGCCTCGGCGAGCCTGCCTGGTGACAGGGGTTCGCCGGTCCAGCGGGCGTCCATGATCAGGGCGAGCGCGTTGAGATCCGTGCGGTGCATCCGCTGCTTCTCGCCGAAGAGCTCGGCGAAACGGTCGGTTTCGACCGTCAGCTGCCGGAGCAGCCTGACCAAGGTCGAGTTGTCGACCATGCGCCCTCCCGGTTAGAGTTTCGGCAATCGAACCATTCGACCATCGAAACATATGCCTGTGGAGGTCATTCTCCCGTGGAGACGTCCCGCTCTCGCATCCGCTGGGTGTTGCCGGCCATTGTCGCCGTCGGCTGGCTCGCGCTCGGCGGGTTTTCCGGGCCGTTCGCCGGGAAGCTGAGCCAGGTCGCGGTCAACGACAGCACCGCGTTCCTGCCCGCTTCCGCCGAGGCCACGAAGGTGGCCGAGCGGCTGCGGACGTTCGGGGACGCCAAGGGGCTGCCCGCTGTCGTGGTCGTCGAGCGCACGTCCGGGCTCACCCAAGGTGACCGGGATTGGCTCGGGAGCCGGGAGCTGGCTGGAGCCTCGCCGGTCATCCCGTCGCCGCGGGACGATCAGGCCGCGCAGCGGGTCGTCGCCGTGATGGATCCGGGTAAGGCGGTCGAGGAGATCCGGGCGCGGCTGACTTCGCCGCCCGCTGGGCTGACCGTGCTGGTCACCGGGCCCGCCGCGCAGATCGCGGACTTGAAGGAGGCGTTCGGCGGGATCGACGGGCTGCTGCTCCTGGTCGCGGGCGCGGTCGTGACGTTGATCCTGATCCTCGTCTACCGAAGTCCGCTGTTGCCGCTCTTGGTGCTGCTGTCCAGCGTTTTCGCGCTCGGCCTGGCAAGCCTCGCCGTCTACCTGCTCGCCGACGCCGGCGTGGTCGATCTCAACGGACAGAGCCAGGGCATCCTCTTCATTCTCGTCTTCGGCGCTGCCACCGACTACGCGCTGTTACTCGTCTCGCGATTCCGCGAGGAACTCCGCGACACCGAAGATCGCCATCAGGCCATGCGTACGGCCTGGCGCGCCACCATCGAGCCGATCGCCGCTTCCGCGGGCACGGTGGTGCTCGCTGTGCTGTGCCTGCTGTTCAGCGACCTCAACTCCAACAAGGGACTCGGGCCGGTCGCGGCGATCGGGATCGGCGCGGCGTTCCTGGCCTCGGTCACCTTCCTGCCCGCCGTGCTGGTGTTGCTGGGCCGTTCGTCGTTCTGGCCGCTGCGCCCGAAGTTCGGCTCGCCGCACCCGGCGGCGAGCGGACTGTGGGCACGGGTCGCCAGGCTGGTCGCGAACCGGCCGAGGGCGACTTGGGTGCTCACCACGGTGGTGCTGCTGATCGGCGTCGCGTTCGTGCCGCAGCTCAAGGCTTCGGGTACGGCCCAGTCCGACATCTTCCTCACCGAAGTCGACTCCGTTGCCGGGCAGGAAGTGCTGTCACGCCACTTCCCCGGCGGCAGCGGATCCCCCGCCATCGTGCTGGTCGACGCCGCGCGGGCGCAGGCTGTCACCGTGGCGGCCAAGGTCGACGGCGTCGCCGAAGTCCGACGGGCAGGCGAGTCCGGCGGACTGGTCAGGCTCGACGCGGTGCTCACCGACCCGGCGGACTCCGCTGCCGCGCTGGCCACCGTTCAACGGTTGCGCGACGCCGCGCACGGAGCGGGCGCCGAGGTCGGCGGGCCGACCGCGACGCTGCTCGACACGCGGGACACGTCCGAGCACGACCGGCTGCTGATCATCCCGATCGTGCTGCTGGTGATCTTCCTGGTGCTGGCGCTGCTGCTGCGCGCGCTGCTGGTGCCGCTCTTGCTGATCGGCACCGTGGTGCTGTCGTTCGCGGCCACCATGGGGGTGTCCGCGCTGGTGTTCAACGGGGTGTTCGGCTTCCCCGGCGCCGATCCCGTCGTACCGTTGTTCGGCTTCGTTTTCCTTGTGGCACTGGGGATCGACTACAACATCTTCCTCATGACACGAGTGCGCGAGAAAGCGAAGACGCTGGGCACGCGCGAGGGTGTCCTGCGCGGGTTGACCGTCACCGGCGGCGTCATCACGTCGGCCGGCGTGGTGCTCGCGGCGACCTTCTCCGCGCTGGCGGTGCTACCCATTCTCTTCCTCGCGCAGCTCGCGTTCATCGTCGCGTTCGGCGTGCTGCTGGATACCCTGATCGTGCGGTCACTGCTGGTGCCCGCGCTCAGCGTGGACATCGGCCGCCGCGTTTGGTGGCCGTCGCGGCTCGCGCGCGAGGACCAGGTACCCGAGCACCAGCGCGGCGCTGACCCACAAGGGCGCGCGGAAGCCGGCGCCGAGCGCTAGGCCACCGAGCAGCGGACCGGCCGCGGCGCCGACATTCAGCGCCGCGGTCGCGAAACCGCCTGCCAGCGTCGGCGCGTCCGGCGCCGCGTAGAGCACCCGCGCGATCAGCATCGAACCGACCGCGAACGAGAGCGTCCCCTGCACGAACACGAGCAGGAGCGCGGCGACCGCGTTGCCTGCCGTGAGCGCGAGCAACACCCACCCGGCCAGCAGGGCGATCGGCAGAAGACGCGGAGTCCCGCGATCCGCCAGCCTCCCGCCGAGGTTGACCCCGGCGAACGAGCCGATGCCGAACACCGCCAGCGCGACGGGAACCCACCCGGAGCCGAGGCCGGTGACATCGGTGATCACCGGAGCCAGGTACGTGAACGTGCAGAAGGTCGCGCCGTTGACCAGCGCACCCAGCACGAACAGCTTCGGTGTACGCAACGCGCGCAGTTCGTGACGGACACTCGGCGCGTCCGGATCGGCGGGTGTCGACGGGACAGCGACGAGAATGGCGATGACGGCAGGGGCGGAAATGCCTGCCACGCCCCAAAAAGCTGAGCGCCAGCCCCACATTTCACTGACCAGCGCGCCGAGTGGGACACCCGCGACGCAGGCGAGGGTGACGCCGCTCAGCAGTACCGACGTGGCCCGGCCCTTGGCATGCGGGCTGACCATGGCGGTCGCCGCCGCCAGCCCGACGGCAAGAAAACCGGCGTTGGCGAGCGCGGCGATCACGCGGGTGGCGAGCAGGATTTCGAAGCTGCCCGTACCGGCGCCGACCACGTGCGCCAGCAGAAAGACGATGAGAAACGTGAGCAGTGCGCGGCGGCGAGGCCAGCGCAGGCTGAGCATCGCGACCGCGGGCGCACCGACGATCATCCCGGCGGCGAACGCCGAGGTCAGCGCCCCTGCGGCCGGGATGGTCACGCCGAGGTCGGCGGCGATGTCCGGCACTAGACCGGACAGCATGAATTCGGACGTTCCCTGGGCGAACACGGCCAGCCCGAGAACATAAATGGCGAAAGGCATAGACAGGCTCCACAACTACATCGCGGATCGACGAGAAAGCCTGGTGTCCAGGCGTAAAACCCCGTGATGCGGCGATCCGATGGCGGAGCTGAGTCGGCCACCGGACTACCGGTGGCTAGCTTCTTTCGGCCTCAGGGCTGGACACGATCGCAACGTACCAACGCGAAAGGCACCGTGTCCAACGGGATTCGTCACGACCAGAACCCGCGGGTGAGCAGCAGAGTGGGGCCACGCCGTTCCTCGCGGGTCATGATCTCCTCGAGGTTGGCGGCGATCATCGCATCGGTCTGCTCGCGGAGCAGACCGGCCGCCACGCGCGCACGCCAGCTCGCCCGCCACCACTGCTCGTACGAGGTCGTGGCGATCAGCCGTGCCGACTCGACGGCGGCCAAGGCCAGGAAGTCGTCAGCGATGAGCCGCAGCCTCGCGTCGCCCGCCTGCTCGATTTCGCATACGTCCCAAGGTAAATCGAGGTACGCGTGCACTGCGGCGAGTACCGTGCGCGGGCTCGTGGCAGGCGCGGCGAAGCCGTAGAACCTGAGTTTCTCAGTGTGGCTCTCGTTGTACTCGCGCATCCAGTCGACGAGCTCACGGTTCGCGGACGAGGCACCGAAACCGGGGCTGAAGCCGGTCCGCGTCACCTCGATCAGCCAGCCTTCGCCGTCCTCGACGAAGGTGTTGACCTTCAACCCGGCCAAGCAGTCACTCTCGCAGGCGATCGATCGGTAGCCGTCGTGTTCGACCAGGGATCTGACGAATGAAACCGACATGCCTTTACAGTATCGTTGAACCTGCTGTTGAAACTTGCCTCAGATACACCGGGAATTTCGGTGCTCAACCCTCAACATGGAGGAGAAGGTGCGTCCAGTCGACCTGGCCCGTGAGCATCGACTGTCCACTCAGGCCATCCGAAATTACGAGGACGCGGGCATCCTCCCACCGGCCGAGCGCGCCGAGAGCGGCTATCGGATCTACGACGAGCGGCACGCGCAGGCCCTTCGCGCGTTTCTCGCGCTGATTCCCGGTCACGGGCACGCGAGCGCCACGGCGATCATGCGGGCCGCGCACCATGACGCCGAAACGGCGTTCGCACTGATCGACGAAAGTCATGTGCAGCTCCAAGAAGACAGGCAGACACTGTCCGCTGTGGACAAGGCGCTGCGGAACCTCGTGCCAGATGAGCAGGCGCGTGGCGGCCCGACGTTCATCGGGCCGCTCGCGCGCAGGCTCGGCGTCCGTCCGGCGACGCTCCGCAAGTGGGAGGCGGCCGGGCTGGTGCGGCCGCAGCGGGATCGGCAGACCGGCTACCGCTACTACGACGCGGCCGACGTCCGCGACGCGCGGTTGGTACATCAGTTGCGGCGTGGGGGTTACCTGCTGGAACAGATCGCGCCGGTGCTCGAGCAGGTCCGGGAAGCGGGCGGGGTGGCCCCGCTGGAAGCCACCCTCGCGGATTGGCGGGAGCGGCTCACGTCGCGGGGCCGGGCGATGCTCGCGGGCGCTGCTGAACTCGACAGATATCTCAACGCGCTTTGACGAAATCGTCGAGCGCGCGGCGCGTCCTGGCCCGCATTTCGTCGCTTCCGGTGTGGCCGGAATCTTCGATCACGGCCAGCTCGGCTTCCGGCCAGAGTTTGGCCAGTTCCCAAGCGGTGTGCAGTGGTCCGCTGAGGTCGAGCCTGCCGTGGATCAAGACGGCCGGAATGCCCTTGAGCCGACCGGCTTCGCGCAACAGCGCACCGTCCTCGAGAAAGCAGTCGTTCGCGAAATAGTGCGAGCAAATGCGGACGACGGCCTCGCGTTGCTTCTGCGGCATGCTGCCGAATGGCTTGGGCATGCCGTTCGGCTCGAACGAGAGAACGGTGTCTTCCCAGGCACACCAGTCATCCGCGGCCTTGGCGCGGACTTCGGGGTCGGGATCGGCCATCAGGCGGACGTAACCGTTGAGCACGTCGTCGGCGGCCGAGGCGTCGCGGAATCGTTCCCATTCCTCGGGGAACAGCGCGCCCGCGCCGCGGTAGAGCCAGTCGATCTCGGCAGGGCGCGAGGTGGTGACGCCGCAGATGACCATCTCGGAGACGCGCTCCGGGTGCCGCTCGGCGTACGCGAGGCCCAGCGTCGAGCCCCAGGAACCGCCGAACACGAGCCAGCGATCGATGCCGAAATGCTCGCGCAGGCGTTCCATGTCGGCGAGCAGATGCTCGGTGGTGTTCACGCTCAGGTCGACGGTGTGGTCGCTCGCGTGCGGGGTGCTGCGGCCGGAACCGCGCTGGTCGAAGAGCAGCACGCGGTAGCGGGCCGGGTCGAAGTTCTGCCGCATCCGCTCCGAGCAGCCGGTGCCTGGGCCGCCGTGCACGACGACAGCGGGCTTGCCGTCCGGGTTGCCACAGAGCTCCCAGTAGACGTGGTTCCCGTCGCCGACGTCGAGCATTCCGGAGTCGTACGGATCGATGGGCGGATACAGCTCAGCCACGGCAGTCCCCTTCTCGCCGGAATACAACAGTGCTGTTATATCAGCTCTGCCACTTCCCGACGAAGTTCCCGCAGGTGATCGTCTCGCCGGTGAGCGCGGCCTTGACGTGGGCCGCGATGCCGAAGTAGTCGTAAATGGGCTGGTCAGGGCCGACTTCGGCGGGGATCGGGCCGCCCGCCATGAGCGTCTTCTGGTCGACCGTCTGGAACAGGACCAGGTACGAACCCTGCCGGTTGAGATCATGCGCGGCGGCGATCATGCGCTGCGGCGCGTCGGCGACCATCTCCAGCGGGAGCGGCCAGTCGACCGGGAACGGGTTGCGCAGGTCGAACGCGGCGTACGCGAACGGGTTATCGGCGAGCACGGCCACCTTGGCCGCGGGGAAGCGGCTGATGCAGTCCCGCATCTGCGCGAGGTAGGTGTACATGCCCTCGCTGGTGCGGATGCCGTGCATCGACGGCGCCACGTCGCCGAGGTCGCGCGTCAGTTCCGCGCGCGGGCGGTCCATGTACGTGAGGTCGTCTCGCAGCGAGACGGTGAACAGGCCGCAGGCGAGCGAGACGGCGACGCAGGCGGCCGTGCCCGTGCGCAGCCAGCCTTCGGGCGGGGTGACCAGGTCCGCCAGCAGGAAGAACGTGGTCAGCGCCATGCTGCCGGCGAGCAGCGTCGGCGTGTCCTGGCCCCACGAGAGGCTGATCAGGAAGCCCAGTCCCAGCACGAGCAGCGCGCCCCACGGGATCGCGCGCCGCAGCAGGCCGTGCGCCACCGTGGCGACGGCCAAGATCCACCACAGCGCGTCCGTCCAGCGGTTCGGGCCGACGAAACCGCCGTCGACCACGACCCAGACCACGGCCGTGCTGCCGGTCAGCAGCAGGAGCCACGAGGACCAGGCGGTCCGCGCCATGACCGCGACCGCCGCGATGGCGGCGAAGACGAACAACGGCAACGGCTTGATCGCGGTCGGCATCTCGTTGAGCCAGAACCCGAGCAGGCCTTCGCCGTACGCGGGCGCGGCCGTCGTGAGCTGATCGACCATCGCGCCGAAGCCGCCGCCGAGCGAGACGACCGCGACGTAGGCCAGCGGGAACGCGCCCAGCCAGCAGAAGTCCGCGAACGACCGCTTGCCACGCGGGCGCAACAGCAGCCACAGGCCCGCGATGACCACGACCGGCGCGAAGCTCTGCTTCACCAGCGCGGCCACGCCGAACAGGAACAGCCCGAGCCGCCGCACGCGCACCGAGTCGGAGCGCAGCGCCCACACCCCGCACGCGGTCAGCGCGATGCCGTCGATCGTGTGCCAGGCCATCAGCGGGAACGCGTTGAGGTTCAGCACGGCCGCGGCGGCGACCAGCGCGGTGCGGCCTGGTCCCCAGGTCAGCAGCGGGCGGTTCGTCACGATCACCGCGAGCGCGATGGTGCCCATGATGATCTCGGCCATGCTCAGCACGGCCGACGCGACGAAAAGCGGGCCAGGCAAAGCGAAATCAAGGATATGAATGACCGCGGAACCCAGCGGGCGCGCGGAAATGATGTCCGAATGCGGAATCTCGCCGTTCAGTATCCGGCGGGCCTGCCCCAGTATGAAGCCCTGATCGGCGGGAAAGAAGCCGAATCGGCCGGTGCCGGCGGTCACCGCGAGACTCAGCCCGATGATCCACAGCGCGTGCACTCCGGCACGCACGGCAGTGCGCCTTACCGGCGCGAACTCCTCCGGCGCAGCGCGTAGCTCAGCGAAAGTCACCACAAGCAGAACTCACAAGGTCTAGACAACACGTCGCCCCCAGGCCCGTTTCCCCGCCAGGCTACCCAAGATCGCGGGCGCGTGTCGGACCGCCCGGAAGTGTGAGCGCGGGTGACTTTCCGATTACGGACGAATTTCCCCGTAACAGCGCGGCCGCCGGGCGCGACCAGTTGTGCGTTCGCGTTCGCTGCCGGAGAGAGGAATCCCCAGCTCATGACCGCCATGCCACCACTCGCGCCCATGCCGGTCGCGCAGGCACGTCCCGTCAAATTCGGTGCTCTGGCGTGGACGGCCCTGATTCTGGGTATCGTCGGAATCGTCGGCTCCCCGATCATCATCTTCAACAATCTGACGGCCGTCATCGCCGGTGTCGGATTCATTCTCGGCGTCATCGCGTTTTTCGGGACGAAGAAGACACTCGCCGCGATCGGCGTCGCACTGTGCGTCGCGGCGATCGCGTTCACCGTCATGGCGCAGAACGCGGCGGTGAAGGAACTCGACAAGCTCACCGGGCGGCTCACCGATTCCGGGGCGGCGCAGACGCTCAACGTCGGGGATACGTTCCACGGCAAGGATGTCGACATCACCGTCGCCAACCCGAAGGAATTCACCACCGGCAAGTACGCGATCCAGCCGAACGCCAAGGCGATGAGCTACGACGTGACCGTGGTCAACCATTCGGACAAGCCGTGGACCGCGATGCTGCTGATCGAGGCCACCGCCGGAAACGCGGCGGCGGAACAGGTTTTCGACTCGGCGGCCGGATTCAACGGCACGCCGAGCCAGGATGTGTTACCCGGCAAGGAACTCGCGTTCAAGGTCGGTTTCGTCGACGGCACGGGCGACATCACGCTGCAGCTCGGCACGATCGGCGGCGACAAGGCCTACTTCATCCACAAGCGCTGACGGACTCGCCGAGCGCGTCGATCAGCCAGCAGAGCAGCACGCCGACCGGGACCGCGGCCCCGGTCACCTCCTGGGAGAGCCGCCAGTAGCGGCCCAGCCGGGGATCACGGTCGGCGTCGACACTCAGCAGCAGCTCACGCCGGAATTCCGGGGTATCGCGGCGGCCGCGTGCGGACGCGTGCGCGTCGACGAAGAGGTCGAGCGCCTTCCCGGGTTCCGGCTTCTGCCCGGCCAGAATCAGCGGGTAGGCGGCGCCGCCCGCTTCGGCGAGCCCGTCCCACAGGCCTTCCTCGTCACGCACCTGTTCGACGTTGACGCGTGATCGGGCGATCAGGCGTTCGCTGAGCGAGCGGTCGGCGACCAGGGTCGCCATTTCGGCGTACGCGACGACCTGGCCAGGTGTCGGCGCGGCGGGCGGTTCCGGCGCGTTGGAGACGATGAACTTCTCCGCCAGCGACTCCCGGACCGGTGCCAGGATGAGGCCACGCCAGAACGCGACGATGGCGCCGTGCGCGGCCCGGCCGTTGACGACCCTGGCGAGCAGATCCACCCGCGCGGCCCGCTCGGCGGGATTCGCCTGCTCGATCGCGCTCAGCGACGCACGCCGCCAAGCCAGCGCCTCGAACTCGACGTCGAGCGCCGCCCGCGTGGCGGCGATCGCCTCGTCCATGGACCGCTCGCCGAGCAGCACAGCCGTGATCGCCGTCAAGTCGAGCCCCAGCCTGCGCAGCCGCCTGACCAGGCTCAACTGCTCGACGGCCGTCGGATCGAACCGGCGATGCCCGCCGGCGCTGCGTCGCGATTCGAGGATGCCCTCGTCGCAGTAGAAGCGGATCGTGCGCACGGAGACCCCGGTCAGCTCGGCCAGCTCACCGATGCCAAGCGTGTCCTGCGTCACAGTCACTAGAACCTCCACCCGACTGGAGTTCCTACGGTACGGCCAACATCGGGTGAAAGGGGAACCTCAATGCTGGGCCTCGACTTCGACCTGCTGGCCAGGCGCCTGCGCGAGCAAACGGCAGGGCTGGCCGCGAACATCGACGGGCTCGACCCGGCCATGCGAGTGCCCACGTGCCCGAAGTGGCAGGTCCGCGACCTGGTCGTGCACGTCGGCCACGCCCACCGCTGGGCGGCCGAGATCATCCGCACCGACTGCCGCGTTCCACTGCCCGACCCGAGCGAAGCGACCCCCGGGCCGCCCGGAAATTGGCCCGAATGGCTGCGCATCGGGGCAACCCTGCTCATCGACGCGGTACAGGCGGTCGGCCCGCAGACCAAGGTCTGGATCGTCGCGGCCGAGGGCCCCGCGATCTTCTGGCTGCGGCGGCTGCTGAACGACACGACCGTGCACCACGCGGACTCGGCGTTGACCGCGGGCGTCGACTACCAGCTCGACCCCGACCACGCGGCCGACGTCATCACCGAAGGCCTGCAGCTGATCTCCTACCCCGGCGCCGAAAAGCTCAAGCCGGAGGTGGCCGAATTGCGCGGGACTGGCCAGACCTTGTTGTGGCGGCCCGACGAGCCCGGCCTGGACGGCTGGCGCGTCACCCGCACGCCGGGCGGCGTGCGCTGGGAACCGTCATCCGAGGACGCCGATGTCACCGTTTCCGGGCCGGTGCTGGATCTTCTGCTGATGTTCACCGGGCGGGTGCCGGTCGCCGGGGTGACGGGCGATCGCGCGCTGCTCGGCCATTGGGTCACCCACACGGCCTTCTGACACACGGAAAACTGGTGACCTTGGTCCCCGTTTTTCGGGTAATCCGGCCGCATCGCGGGGCCGGGAGGTCGCGGTTTCATTGGGGTGCAATGCAAACCGCGACGAAAGAGAGCTGGCATGACCTCGCTGTTTCCCAGTCCGCGGACGGCATTTCCCACCCTGACCTCGTGGCTGGAGCACACGTGGCCGTTCAGTGATCCCAACATGGTACGAATCGAGGAGTCCACAGAGGACGGAAAGTACGTGGTACGCGCGGAGCTGCCGGGCTTCGACGCTGAAAAGCAGATCACGGTGACCTCGCACGGCGGCGTGCTGACCATCAACGCACAGCGGGAGGCGCGTGCGGTCTCGAGCGGGCGCAGTGAGTTCCACTACGGCTCGTTCACGCGGAACGTCTCGCTGCCGCCGGGTGCCGACGCTTCGCAGATCAGCGCCAGGTATGTCAAAGGCATCCTCGAGCTGTCGATGCCGTATACCGAGTCGCTGAAGGACAAGCAGATCGAAATCAAGGTCGAGCAGGATTGACCTTGCCCGGGTGGGTGCGAGCCTCCCTCGCACCCACCCGCCGGGCTACCGTGGGCTGATGCGTGTAGCGACCTGGAACGTGAACTCGGTCAAGCAGCGGGTGCCCCGGCTCCTGCCGTGGCTGGACGAACGGCAGCCGGACGTCGTCTGCCTGCAAGAGACCAAACTCGTCGACGACGCCTTCCTCGCGCTGCTCGGCGCCGAGCTGGCCCAGCGCGGGTACGAGGTCGCGCTGAGCGGCGAGGTGCAGTGGAACGGGGTCGCGATCCTGTCCAAGGTGGGCCTCGAAGACGTCGTGACCGGCATCGGCGGCGCACCCGGGTTCCCCCATCAGGAGGCCCGCGCGGTGGCCGCGACCTGCGGCGGGATTCGCGTGCACTCGCTGTACGTGCCGAACGGGCGCGAGCCGGATTCCGAGCACTACCAGTACAAGCTCGCCTGGCTCGCCAAGCTGAACGAGGTCGTCGCCGCAGGCCCGGCCGACGCGCTCGTCTGCGGCGACATGAACATCGCGCCCGCCGACGCGGACGTCTTCGACCCCGCGGCTTATGTCGGCCAGACGCACGTAACCGAGCCTGAACGCGCGGCGCTGACGTCGCTGTTGTCGCTCGGGCTGCACGATGTCGTGCGCGATCGGTGGCCTGACAAGCGGATCTTCAGCTACTGGGATTACCGGGCGGGCATGTTCCACCAGGACCTGGGCATGCGGATCGACCTGGTGCTCGCTTCGACGCCGGTCGCCGGGCGGGTCAAGGCCGCCTGGATCGACCGGCAGGCGCGCAAGGGCACCGGGCCCAGTGACCACGCCCCGGTCATGGTCGACCTCGACGAAGCCCCGGACGGCGACATCGGGCCGGTCGTGCCACCGCCTTCGGCCAAGCCGAGCAAGCGCCCCCGGAAGCTTCCGCAGGCCAAGGACTCGTGAGCGTTCGAATAGGCACAGCGGCGCGCAGCGCCTCCGTTGAGGGTGGTGGTGGGCGACGGGCGGGCGGTTCTAACCGCCCGCAACGCTCACGACCCCAGAGCCTGGTTGGCGCCGGCGTGCAGGGGAACCGGGTCCGTCTGGCGGGCGGTCATCTTGTCGATCTGCTTGGCGGCCGGATGGACCTTCTCCAGGTCAGCGCGCTTGTCGAAGATCAGCTTGGTGATCGCGCAAGCGTTTGCGGCAGGGAAGTCCTCGCGGACCAGGAGCATGTTCGGCACCACGAACGTCGGGACATCCGCGCCGAGACCATACGACGCGGCCGGGATCAGGCCGGGGCCGTAGCCGGGGTTGACCTTCTTCAGCGGCTCGACCAAAGCACTCAGGTCGAGCAGCTTGACCTTGCCCTTCATCGACGTCGTGATGTCCGTGATCTGCGCGGTCGGCAGGCCACCGACCCAGACGAGCGCGTCGAGCGTCCCCGACTTCATGCCGTCGGACGTCTTCGCCAGGTCGAGACGCTGGGCTTGCACGTCCGTCTCCGGGTTCAAGCCTGCAGCCTGGAGCAGGCGATTCGCGACGACCTCGGTGCCGGACTTCGGCGAGCCCGTTGAGACGCGCTTGCCGCGCAAGTCGGCGACCGTGTTGATGCCCGCGTCGGAACGCACGAGCACGTGCGTCGAGTTGGGGTAGATGCGGGCGAGTGCCTGGATCTTCTGGGGTTTGCCCTCGAACGGGCCGGTTCCGTTGACCGCGTCGGTCGCCGTGTCGCCCTGGGAGAACGCGATGTCGTAGTCCTTGTTGACCAGTTGCTGGATGTTCTGCACCGAGGCGCCGGTCTCCGCCGCCGTGGCCTTCAGCTTGGTGTTGCCGCTGATCAGCTGGGCGAGGCCGCCGCCGAGCACGTAGTAGACGCCGCCGCTGTTGCCGGTGGCGATGGTGATGCGCCCGTCGGCCGCCTCGCAGCCGGCGCCGTCACCCGCCTGCGTCACCTGTTTCCCGCCGCAGCCCGCCACCGCCAGCATCGCGATCACCAGTAACGCCCTCGCTCGCATCCGCTTCTCCTTCAGTCATCCGGAAAAAGACCTGCAGAGCCACTCCCAGCAGGCAGAAACCAAGCCCCACGAACACCGGGACCGGCTCCAGGTAGAGCAGGCACAACGCGGCGGGCACGAACACCACCCGCACGGGCAGGCGCACCGGCCCGAAGAACCAGCCGCCGGTGACCACGCCGAGCGCGCCGACCGCGAGCGCCGACACGGCCGTCACCCACAGCACCGTCACCGGTTTCGCCTGCAACAGCAGCGCGGCGCCGTTGTCCGTCAGCACGAATGCGATCGGCACCAGGAACGCGGGCAGCGTGTACTTCCAGCACTGCCACATCGTCTTGAGGACCGAGCCGCCGGTGATCGCGGCGCTCGCCACCGCGGCCAGCGCGGTCGGCGGCGTGACCTCGGACAGCACCGCGTAGTAGAAGATGAACATCGCCCGCTCGGGCCCGTCTACGCCGACGCCGGCCAGCGCCGGGCCGATCACCACCCAGGCGATGATGAACGACGCCGTCACCGGCACCGCCAGTCCGAGCACGCCGACCGCGATCGCGGACAGCACCACGGTGAGCACCAGCACCACGGTCGCGTTGTCGGCGACCGCGCGGGCGAGTTCGACCAGCGCGTTGGCCAGCTCCTGGCCGAGCCCGGTCTTGGTGATCGTCGAGGTGATCACGCCCGCCGCGGCGCACACCGCGATCACCGGCAGCGCGCCTCGCACGCCCGCCGACAACGCGTCGAGCATGTCCATGACCCAGCTCTTGAAACCTTCGCCGGATGTCAGCCGCGCGATCAGTGTGAACACCGCCGCCACGCCCGTCGCGTAGACCACGGCGGCGAACGGCGGGATGTCCAGCGCCAGGAACACCACGATGATCCCGAGCGAGAGGAAGTGATAACCGCCGCGCAGCAACAGTTTCCGCGCGTTCTCGGCAGGCAGGTCGACGGCCTTCGCGCCGAACCGCCTCGCGTCGGCCTCGACCGCGAACACGATCCCGAGGTAGTACAGCAGCGTCGGGATGGTCGCCCAGATCAGCACGGTCAGGTACGAGGTCTGCAAATACTCGGCGATGATGAACGCGGCGGCGCCGAGCGTCGGCGGCGAAAGGATCGCGCCGATACCGGACGCGGCCAGCAGGCCGCCCGCGTTCTCCTTGGGGTAGCCCGCTTTACGAAGGATCGGCCAGGTGATCGCACCCAGGCTGACCGCGGTCGCGGTGCCGGAGCCAGAGACCGTGCCGAGCAGGAACCCGGACAGCACGGTCGTCCGTCCCGGCGCGGTCCGCGAGCGTTTGAAGGCGGCGAACGAGATGTCGACGAAGAACTTCCCGGCGCCCGACGCGTTCAGCACCGCGCCGTAGATGGTGAACAGCACGATGTAGCTCGCCGCGACATCGAGTGGCGTCCCGAAGAACCCGGTCGCGTCGTTGTACAGCGCGTTGATGATCTGGCTGAAGTCGACGCCCGCGTGCGCGATTCCCCAGTTCTGGGGCAGGAATCCGCCGTAGTAGGCGTAGGCGAGGAAGCCTGCGCAGACGATCGGCAGCACGATGCCCGTGGTCCGCCTGGTCGCCTCCAACACGAGTAACAGCAGCAGCGCGCCCGCAACTATGTCCATTGTGGACAAAGTGCCCTGACGGTTGAGGAACGCGTCGTACCCGCCGAGCACCGGATAGAGCCCGACGAACAGCGCGGCGGCCGCGAGCGCCCAGTCGAGATAGCCGGGATTGTCACCCGATTTGCGCAACAGCGGCCGGTAGCAGACGAACACCAGCGGCAGCGTGCAGCCGAGGAAGATCACCAGGTAGAACTGATTTCCCTTGCTGAACGGGAAGAACACCTGCTTGAGCACCAGCAGCGCGACCACGAGCGCGACCAGCCAGACGAGCCGGTCGGTCCGCCCGGTCAGCCGCCTGGCGGGTCGTTCCTCGTCATGTTCGGCGACGATCTCCGCGGCGCGAACCTCGCTGAGCGACATCCGGCCACGTTAGTGTGTCCGCGCTCACACGAACAGCTCAACTGGACAGTTTGTTACCGGCGGCGTCGTAGGCGTACGGCGGGCTGAGCACGTTGTACGAGTCGACCAGCAGCGGATCGAACCAGAACACGGTGACCGACGGGTCGACACTCCACTTGGCCAGGCTCGCGTGGACCTGCATGCCGTGCGCGGTCGTGGTGATCTCCGCGACCGGGCCGACGAAGTAGCCGAACACGGGGATGAACTGGCCCTGGATCTGCTCACCACCATCGAGCTCGCGGAAGCCGGGTTTGCGATCGGGGCCCTTGGTCTCGTTGAGCACCATGAGCTCCTTGAGCTTCCCGTCCGGCGTGCGAATGCCGGTCATCACGCCGAAATGCGTCTCGGGCAGCGCCTGCGGCTCGTCGACCCGCACGGCGTAATACACCAGCTCACCACCCTCGGCCTTCAGGCCGGTCGGGATCACGTCGCCGTAGGGCGCACGGCTCTGCGGCTCGGCGCTGAGGCTGGTCGACGGGGCCGCGATCGGCGCCTGGACAACCGGCGGGACGGCGCGGAGCATGCCGGAGCCGAGCGCGACGGCGGCGACCACGGCCGCGACACCCACCACGCCGGTGCCGTTGAGCAGCTGGCGACGGCGACGCAAACGTTTGCCATCGGCGAGGATGGCTGAGGTGTCGAGTGACAGGCCCTCCGGCGGGGCCTCGTTCAACGCGGTGCGCAGTGCTTCGAGGTCGTTCATCGTCCTCCTCCCCCGATCAGTGTCGCGGGGTCGATCGATATCCGTAGCTTGGCCAGCGCCCGCGAGTTGGTGCTCTTCACCGTGCCGACGGACACCTTGAGTTCGCGGGCGACCTCGGCCTCCGGCAGGTCGAAGTAATGCCGGAGCACCACCACCGCGCGCTCACGGCCGGTCAGCTCGTTGAGCTTCTCCATCAGCCATTCCCGCTGGACGATGGCCGAATCGACGTCGGCGTCGACCGCGCGCTCCGGCACCTCGTCGGAGGGATGCTCGCGCAGTGGGCGGCGCCATTTGTCGATGACGTGATTGACAAGGATTGTCCGCGTGTACGCGTAGGCGTCCTTGCGGCGGACTTTTGTCCACGTCGCGTACGTCTTGGCCAGTGCCGTCTGCGCGGCGTCCTCCGCGGCATGCCGATTGCCCGTGAGCAGGTACGCGGCGTGCAGCAGGCGCGAGGAACACGCCTGCATGAACTCCACGAACTCGTCATCACTCCTGGCCATGATCACTAACGACGAGCGAGCAGCTCGAAAGGTTGCGTGCCGCGACGACAACTTTTGAGTGCATCCCGGACGTCTTTCCCTGCGGATGATCTTCAATCACCTGAACAGGGAGTGATCAATGCAGTCGAACACCCGCTTGACCCGCCGTATCCTGATGGCCGCCGGTGCGGTCGTCGCCTGCGGTGCCATCGCGGTCACCGGCGTGCTCACCGCCAACGCCGCGGACAAGCCCGCCAGCGTGTCCGGAACGGCCGCCACCGACGGCGGCATCGGTCAGAAGGTGGTCACCGACCGGGCGGCCGCACCGGCCGCCGCGCCCCAGGCTCCGGAGAGCAAGCCGGTCGGCGCCGTCATCCCGACCGGCATCAAGGACGCGAAGGGTGAGGTCGTGTTCTACGCGGTCGCGGTGAACGAGCCGTCGCTGCCGGACACGCACTTCGGCATCATGCAGGGCCACCGCGGCCCGGACGGCAAGATCTCCGCCGACATCGTCACCAATGAGTTCAACGGATCCGACAAGGCGCCGGGCTTCCACGGCGTCACCGTCGGTAACAGTGCGGACGCCAAGAACCTCGCCTTCGGCTACTACTCAGGCCCGGCCGCGAAGATCACCGCCAAGGTGGGCGGCAAGACCGTCGAGGCACACACGGCCAAGTGGAGCGAAGACTCGGGCATCGTCGTCTTCTGGTTCGACAAGATCACCGAGCCCGCCGGCCTGAAGGCGTTCGACGCCGCCGGCAAGGCACTGCCCGCCGGCAACACCCAGCCCGGCCGCGGCTGACCCGCACGGCTGACGCCGTCCACCGGTGTGCGGCGTCAGCCGGTGAGCAGCCCCAGCTGCTCGAAGTAGGAAACGCGGTCGAAATACCGCCGCTCTCCGACGATACGGTCACCGCCCGCTTCGAAAACGAAACAGGCGGCCGACCGGACCGTGAAATTCTTGCCGGTCGCGGTTCCCAGCAAGTCGAATTCCGCGACCACCGCGTCTTCCGCGACATGGTAATGCACGTTTTCAGCGCGTTCGTCGGGAAAGCCGGTACAACCTGGCCGATAACCTGCTGATTCCAGGTGCGCGCGGACAATGTCCAGCCGCTGTTTGGCGAGATTTTCCGCGGTTATCCGAGCATCGTTGCCTGACATCCGGGCTCCTCGAACCTGCGATAGCCGACAAAACAACATGCACGTTATTCGGCATGTTTGTCAATACCGGCATTCGCGGAACAATAGGAGTCTGTCAAATACGAGCGGTCACCGCGTGCAGATACCAGGTGGCATGCGGCAGCCACTGCTCCAGCCAGCGCCAGTCCGTGTTCGGCCCGGTGGCCGCCCGGCCAGGATCCCACTGCAGCCCGCGCCCGTCCTCACCCTTGCCGGTGATCCCGTTGACGATGCCGCCCGGCCACCGCAGCCACCGCCACGACCCTGCCGGATCGTTGTTCGCGTACTCCAGGTAGAGCGGCACGCTGCGGCCAGGTCCTTCAAGCATGCAGGTCGCGTACGGGTTGACGCCGAGGATCCAGTTGAGCTGATCCTGCGCGTAGGCGCGCAGCCTGGCGGCGAAGGCGTCGTCGAAGTACCGCGCGGCGTGCCGGGCCGCGGACGCGAGCGACGCGATCCGGGCGTTCTCACCCTGCCACCAGATGTCATCCGAGCGCGGCGCGATGTCGTGCGGCATAAAGAAGCCGGTGTAGCGGTTGCCCTCCCGGCCCTGGATCAGCTGCCGTGCGTAACCGAACGGGTTGGGCACCTCGGCGGTGACCGCGAGCTCGAACTCCAGCGACTTGCGCACCACGGTGAGCACCTGCGCCTTGACGGCATCACCCGCGGTGTCCACATAGGACAGCAAGCTGACCACCGGCAACCCGGCGTCCGACGGGTGGAAGTACGGCCGGTCGACCGCGTCGGCCCGCCAGTAGTCACGGTACTTCTGCCAGCTGGCGAGCCTGCTCGTCAGGCTCGTGGCGCGTGCGTCGGCCGCCTGCTGGTACTGGGCGTCCTTGGTGGCCTTGAACAGCTCGGTCGCGGCGAGCAGCGCGTTGTAGTCGTCCTGGATGTTCTCTTTCTTGTCGTTGGTCATGTCCGTGTTGTTGGCCTGCAGGAACGCGAACGCGTCCTTCGCCGCGGCCAGGTACTCGGCAGGCGCGTACTCACCGCTCACGCCGTAGGTGCTCGCCCGCGCCAGCGCCGCGATCGCGGCGCCGCCGCCTTCGCGGTAGTTGACCTGCTTGGTGTTGAGCTTGCGCAGTGTCGGATCGACGTCGAGATTGTCGTCCTCCGGCTGCGAAACGCCGCTGTAGAAGGACTTGCCGGGCACATGCGTGCGTACGAGGTAGTCGGCGCCGAAGAACGCCTCGTCGAGCAGCCAGGTGGTGAGCGAGACGAAGTTGGTGTCCTTGCGCCGGTCCAGGTTCCCGTGCGCGGCGAGCAGCACCCAGGCGGTCAGCGGGATCGACAGCGTGTTGAAGTACGAGAGCCCGGACAGCTGGGTGAAGTGCTTGCCCCAGTCGGCGGCGGCGTCGTACCAGCCACCGTGCGCGTCCCAGCGCTGACCGGTGGTGCCGACCGCGAGGCTCCGATCGGCCTTGTCGAACTGACCGGAGCTGCGGGATTCCTTGAAGAAGTGCACGACCGCGGGCAGCGTGAACCGCTCCAGCAGGTTCTGCTCGATGCGGAACGGCCACGAGCTGCCGCCGTTCTCGGCGACCACCACGTACTCGCCAGGCTTGGTGAACGACGAGAAGTCCCCGACCCGGTAGAAATCGGGCACCTCGGGGAACTGGTCCTTGCGCCAGTCCTCGACCGTGACCGCAGGCTTGGTCTGGCCGCGGAACACGACCGCGCCGGTCAGGTTGTCGACCAACCGGAACCCGCCAGGTCCAGACCACTGACTCTGGCTCGCGAAGATCACCCGCTTGGGGCCCGTCGATTCGTAGCCGACGGCGTTGGCCATCACCTGCGTGCCGCCACCACCTTCTTCGGCGGCCGACGCGGTGCCGGGTAGCGCCGCCGCACCGGCGACTCCGGCCGAACCGAGCAGAAAACTCCTACGCCCCAAGTGGTTCACCCCACCGAGTAAAGAAGGAATCTTTACTAATGTCAATCCGCCAACGCGGCCGTACCGATCACCGGAACCGATAAATCGGTTGCGCGCCGGCCCGCTCGGCTGCTGTAGTCGGCCGTCAGGCCTTTCGAAGGAGTCGTCATGCGCGGAACAACCATGTCCAACCCAGTGGTGATCACCGTCTACCCCGAGGACATGACTCTTCGTGCACATCTTGAACTTAGGCATATTGGCACATGTCGACGCCGGTAAGACCAGCCTGACCGAGCGGTTGCTGCACACCGCCGGTGTCATCGACGAGATCGGCAGCGTCGACGACGGCAGCACCCAGACCGATTCGCTCGCGCTGGAACGCAGGCGCGGCATCACCATCAAAGCCGCCGTGGTCTCGTTCGTCGTGGACGAGGTCACGGTCAACCTGATCGACACACCCGGCCACCCGGACTTCATCGCCGAGGTGGAGCGGGTGCTCAGCGTGCTCGACGGGGCCGTGCTGGTGGTCTCCGCCGTCGAGGGCGTCCAGGCGCAGACCCGCGTGCTGATGCGGACACTGCTGCGGCTGCGCATCCCCACACTCATCTTCGTGAACAAGACCGACCGTCGCGGCGCCGATCCCGAGCGCGTGCTGCGTGAGATCGCCGCCAAACTCACCCCAGCCGCACTCCGGAACGACGCACCGGACGCGGACGTGCTTGCCGAGAACAACGACGCTTTCCTGACCGCGTATCTCGGCGACAAGGTCTCACAATCCCTACTGCGCAAGGAATTCGAGGCTCAGGCGAAGCAGTCGCTCGCCTATCCCGTGTTCTTCGGCTCGGCGATCACCGGCGCCGGAGTCCCCGAGCTGATCACCGGTGTCCAGCGACTGCTGCCCGCCGCCGAGTCCGATGTGGACGGTCCGGTTTCCGGCACCGTGTTCAAGGTCGAACGCGGACCGGCAGGCGAGAAGATCGCATACGTCCGGATGTTCTCCGGGACAGTGCGAACCAGGGATCGCCTGCCATCCGACCAGAAGGTCACCGCGATCAGCGTCTTCGACCGCGGCTCGGCCGTGCGAAGCGCGCAGGTGACCGCCGGGCAGATCGGCAAACTCTGGGGTCTCACCGAAGTGCGCATCGGCGACGCCATCGGCAAGCCGCGCGCGGGCGCCGGGCGGCATCACTTCGCGCCACCGACGCTGGAGACGGTCGTCGTCCCAGTGCGGCCCGCGGACAAGGCCGCGTTGCATCCCGCGTTGACCCGGCTGGCCGAGCAGGACCCGCTGATCGACCTCCGGCAGGACGAGATCAGGCAGGAGATCTCGGTTTCGCTCTACGGCGAGGTGCAGAAGGAGGTCATCCAGGCCACGCTGGCCGACGAGTTCGGCGTCGAGGTGACCTTCCGCGAGACGACCACGATCTGTGTCGAACGCCCACGCGGCTCCGGCACGGCCTTCGAGATCATCGACAAGGACCCGAACCCGTTCCTCGCCACCGTCGGCCTGCGGGTCGACCCGGCGCCGATCGGGGCAGGCATCGACTTCCGGCTGGAGGTCGAGCTCGGCTCGATGCCGTACTCGTTCGTCAAGGCGGTCGACGAAACCGTCAAAGAGACGCTGCGGCAAGGGTTGCACGGCTGGCGGGTGACCGACTGTGTGGTGACCATGACGCATTCCGGTTACTGGGCGCGGCAAAGCCACTCACACGGTACGTTCGACAAGACCATGTCGAGCACCGCAGGGGACTTCCGCAACCTCACGCCCTTGGTGCTGATGGACGCGCTGAAGGAGGCGGGGACCACGGTGTACGAGCCGATGCACCGGTTCCGTCTCGAACTGCCTGCCGACACGGTCGGCGCGGTCGCGTCGGTGCTGGCCAAGCTACGCGCCGTCCCGCTGAATCTCGGGGCGTCGTCACTGCTGGAGGGCGAGATCCCGGCGGCCAAGGTGCACGAGCTGCAGCAACGGCTGCCGTCGCTGACGCGGGGTGAGGGCGTGCTGGAGTCCGCGTTCGAGCGCTATCAGCCGGTGACCGGCGAGGTGCCCGAGCGGCCACGAACCGACCAGAATCCGCTCAACCGCAAGGAATACCTGCTGCAGGTGCTGCGCAGGGTAGGGGTATGACCCAGGAGGAGGCGACGACATGCGTGTCGGCACCAGGATCAACCGTGAAGTGGCACCCGGCGATATCAAGGACCTGGCACGCCAGGCCGACCAAGCCGGGCTCGACGAGGTATGGATCGTCGAGGACTGCTTCTACACCGGCGGCATCGCCACCGCCGCGACCGTGCTGGCGGTGACCGAAACGATCACCGTCGGTATCGGCGTGCTGCCCACGGTCGCCCGCAACCCGGCGATCGCCGCGATGGAGATCGCCACACTGGCCGGGCTCTATCCCGGCAGGCTGACCGTCGCGTTCGGACACGGCGTCCCGGCCTGGATGCGGCAGATCGGCGCGTACCCGAAGTCGCCGTTGGCCGCGCTGGAAGAGACGCTGGACGTCATCAAGCGGCTGCTGTCTGGCGAACGCGTTTCGGTGGAAGGCAAGCACGTCCGGCTCGACGAGGTCGAGCTGGAGCACCAGCCTCCGGTGGTGCCGCCACTGCTCGCGGGCGTGCGCGGCCCGAAGTCGCTCGCGGTGTCCGGCCGGAAGGCCGACGGGACGATCCTCGCGGAACCCGCCGCGCCGGAGTACATCCGCGCGACCCGCGAAATCACCGGCAACGCCATCACCACGTACAACTGGTTCGCGCTCGACGAGGACCCCGCGCGGGCACGCGAGCGCGTCCGCGCGGACGTGGCGGACGCCCTCGGCGTCAACTCGGCGCCGCACGTCCAGCCCATGCCGTTCGGAGAAGAACTGCTGGCCATCATGGAAAGCGGCGAAGACGTGGCGTCGCGGCTCCGTCCTGAGTGGATAGACCAGCTCAGCGTTTCCGGCACGCTCGACGCTTGTGCCGAACGGGTCCGTCAGCTGCACGAAGCCGGGAGCGAATCCGTGATACTGCTTCCGCTGACCGGCGAGTCCCCGGCGGAGTCCATCGCCGCGGCAGGCAAGGTCAAAGCGCGCCTCGGGTAAAGGGCTCGTGAGTGGTATTGCCGGTTAAAACCGGCAATACCACTCACGACCTCAGTTGGCGGGCGCCTGCCCGATGGTGCCTGCGACCCCGGTAGTGACCGCGCTGAACTCGGTCACCGTGCCCGGCTTGATCCACGCGTCGTACGGGTGCTCGCCCGCCACGCTCCGCACGCCGATGAACGCGCCCGTCTTCGGGTCGATGATCAGGTCGCGACGCTCGTGCTCGCCGTCGATGCCGAGCGCGATCCCCGTGCGGCCGTCGAGGTTCGCGGCGGTCTCGACCACCTTGACGCCGTCGATCTTGGCCAGCGCGCGGTACCAGTTGGCGCGCTGCTCGGCGGGCATCAGGCCGTCCTCGAGCACGAGCAGTCCGAAGTGGAACATCGCGGACGGCGACGAGCCCCTGCCCTTGGTCATGTCCTTGAGCCGCGCGAACATCTTGTCAGGGTCGTTCGGCAGGTTGCGGTAGAACGCGGGCTGGGCCGAGTCGTTCACGTCGCCGCAGACCTTCTTCGGCTTGGCCTTGGGGAAGAAGTCGCCGCAGGGGCCCTGGCGCTCGCCGGTGTCGGTGTCCATGATCGCCGGCGGGGTCGTCTCGGACTCCGGCTTGGTGCCCGCGACCCACTTCAGCGGGCCGAGCACCTCGCGTCGCTCCAGCCACACCTGCTTCTCGTCAGCGGGAATCCAGGTCTGGAACCGCTGCTCGATCAGATAGGTGCTGCCCGTGATCGTCTGGTCAGGCGCATCGACGGAAACGCCCGTGCTCTGCCCGCGGGTGTTCCAGGCGTGCTTGTTGATGTAGCGGTACTGGCCGGGCCCGACCGGCTGGTCCACCGCGCCGACACTGAGGTCGGCCGCCTTGTTCAGCACCTCGGCGGCCACCAGCGTCACCGGGGCCTCGGACGGCGGTGCCACCGGAGCCTCGGACGACGGCGGCACCGCGGCCTGGGGCGCCGGCTCGTCGGATCGGACCTGGACGACCACGGCCGTGACAGCGAGCACCGCGGCTGCGGCAGCGGCGACAGGCAGTACCAGCCGGCGACGCCGGGGCCTGAGCTGCGGGAGCGCGGCCTCGGCGTCGACGGCGGCCATCAGCTTGGCGCGTGCGCCCGAAAGCGAAGCATGGGAGTCACGGGCTTCGCGGTGCAGCTGGTCGAGAGCCTGGTCGAGCTCATTCATGGACGTTCTCCTCAATGGTCTTCGCGGTCAAGAAAGCCTGGAGTTTGTGCCGCACACGGTGCAGCCGGGAGCGCACGGTGCTGGCGGGGATACCGAGTGCCTCGGCGACTTCGGCCGGTTCGAGCCCGGCCCACGAGGTCAGCAGGAGCACGTCGCGTTCGGTCTCGCTGAGCGCGGCCAGCTCACCGGCGAGCCTGCGCAAGCGGCTGGCGGCGTCGACCCGCTCGGCCACCCTGGCGTCGTGGCTCTCGGCCGGCGTTTCCTCGCCGACGACCTTGGCCGTGACCTGATAGCCGCGGACCTCGTGCCGGACGTGGTTGCGCAGCAGATTGGTCGCGATCCCGTATAACCAGCCGCGGATGGGTGCTTGGGTCGGGTCGTAGCTCGCGCGTCTTCGCAAGGCGACCAGAAAGGTCTCCGCGACGAGATCGTCCGCCACGTGCTCACCGACTCGGCCGGCGAGGTAGCCGCGTATCGGCCTCGCGTACTCGTCGAAGAGCCGCGCGAAGGACTCCTTCGGGTCCTCCGCGGCGAGGTCTGGCCGGTCACCCGGGGCATCAACCCTGCGCTCGATGATTCCTGTCACGGTACTGCTTGTCAGTTCCGGCCGCCGCGTCCCCGATTTCCGCCCGATCGAGATCCATCCCACAACCAGGCCGTTCCCGGCGAATACGGAGGCCCGTCCAGAACAACACCAGTCATGAGCAAGCGAACGGCAATGCTCCTTTCCGGACTGTGCCTCGGCGCGATAGTCGCGATGCTCGCGTTCATCTATTCGACGCGCGGGCCGGTGCAGGCGTCGGTAGCCATGCCGCTGGAAACGACCGCCGCGGCGATCACTCCTTCGGAGGACGAGCCGGAACCGACTCCCGAGCCGGAGCCGAGCCCGACGCCGACTCCGACACCGTCGAGCAAGACCAGCACCCCGAAGCTCGCCAGCCAGGTACCGGGTGGTCAGCTCGCGGCGATGGTTTACGACCGGCAGGAGAACAAAGCACTGCTCGCCGAGCACGCGGACACCGTGTTCACCACCGCGTCACTGGTGAAACTGCTGATCGCGTTCGACGCGCTGGACAAGGGCACCTCGTCGAACTCGACCGTCACGCAGATGCTTTCGCGCAGCGACGACAACATCGCGAGCAGTTTGTGGGTGATGAACGGCGGGCAGTCCATCGTCACCCGCTGGGCGGCCAAACTGGGACTGGCCCGCACGAAACCGCCTGCCGATCCCGGCCACTGGGGCAGTACCCGAACCACCGCGTCCGACATGGTGAAGGTCTATCGGTATCTGATGGACAACGCATCAGACAGCATCCGCTCGGTCGTGCTGACCGCGCTGCGCAAGGCGACGAAGACCGGCGCGGACGGATTCGACCAGTATTTCGGCATCCCGAATGGGATCGACAAGCCGTGGGCGGTGAAACAGGGCTGGTCCTGTTGTGACCCGACGCGAAATCTCCACACGACCGGCCTAGTGGGAGAAGAAGACCGGTACATCGTCGTCATTCTGACCTCACGGCCCAGTTCCGTGTCGTGGGCGGCCGGATCCAGGCAGGTCACGACCGCGAGCCACATGCTGGAGAGCTTGTTGAACTAGGTCCAACAACGCTACGCGCACATACGATCGTACTAAACGATCATATAGGACGTGTGTACACTCGCCAGAGTGGCGAAGAACATGAACGTACTCGTTTCGGGCGCGAGCATCGCCGGGCCCGCACTGGCTTACTGGCTCCACCACTACGGCTTCAGCGCGACGGTCGTGGAGCAGGCTCCCGAGATCCGCGATGGCGGATACGCGGTCGATCTGCGGGGTACCGCGGTCGAGGTGACCAAGCGAATGGGCCTCTTCGACACCATCAAGGAACAGGGCACCGGTGTCGACGGCATCTCCTACGTCGACATCAACAACAAGGTGAAAGGCAGTCTGGGCAAGGACTTCCTCGGCGGATCCGGCGTGGTCGCCGAGGTCGAGATCCTGCACGGCGACCTCAGCCGGATCCTGTACGACGCCACGAAGGACTACACCGAGTACGTTTTCGGCGACTCGATCACGTCGATCACCGAAACCGCCGACGGTGTCGAGGTCACTTTCGAACGCGGCGCGCCGCGCACCTTCGACTACGTGTTCGGCGCCGACGGACTGCATTCCAACGTCCGCGCGCTGACATTCGGCGACGAGTCGCGGTTCATTCACCACCTCGGCTATTACATGGCCATCTTCACCACGGAAAACCACCTGAACCTCGACCACTGGGAATGCTTCTACAACATGCCGGGCAAAGCCGCCGGCATGCAGAGCGCCCGTGGCAACTCCGAGGCGATGGCGATGTTCCACTGGAGCTCCGACCCGCTGTTCTACGACCGGCACGACATCGAGCAGCAGAAGAAGATCCTGCTCGACGTCTTCTCCGGCGAGGGCTGGGAAATACCGCGGCTGCTGAAAGCGCTGCCCGACGCGCCCGATTTCTTCTTCGACTCGATCGCCCAGGTCAAGATGAACGACTGGGCGAAGGGCCGGATCGCTCTGGTCGGCGACGCCGCGCACAGCTCGTCCGTGCTTTCCGGAATGGCGACGAGCATGGCACTGGTCGGCGCGTACATCGTCGTCGGCGAACTGCAGGCGCATCTCGACGATCACGGGACGGCGTTCAAGAACTACCGCGAAGACATGCGTGAATACGTCGAACTGAACCACAAGATCGGCGCCGGAAATGCCACCGGCTTGATGCCGAAGACGAATTTCGCGATCTGGCGGCGCAATTTCCTGGTCCGGATGATGCCCTACATCCCCGGCAAGGAAAAGTTCCTCGGCGCTTACGAAAAAGCAGCGAACGCCGCGGTGCTCAAGGACTACTGATCGGTCGCCACGAGCGCGCCCTTCGCGCCCGTCTGCGGCAGCGGCCACGGCTTGACCTCGCCGCTGACCGTGACCTTGCGTGCGCCCGAGAACCGCGGGGTCGCGCTCTTGGACCCGATCCAGGTGAGGACGTCTGGCAGCTGCGACTTGAAGGTGTTCATGTTGTGCCCGGCGTCGGGGATGATCCAGGACGTGAACGTGGTCGGCGACAGCGCGGCCTTGTTCATCCGCTGGATCGAGGCGACCTCGTTGCCTTCCTTGTCGCCGGCGATCGCGAGCAGGTCGACCGGTGACGGGTGCTTCGCGAGGTTGATCGAGACGTTGTTGGCGTCCGCGATGTCCTTGCGCCCCTTGAAGATGTCGGTGGTCTCGGCGTCGATCCACGCGGCGTCGTAACCGCTGACGCTGGCCGCGATGCCGAACCACTGCGGGTGCCTGGTGACCAGGTTCAGCGCGCAGTAGCCGCCGGAGGACCAGCCGGCGATCGCCCAGGACTTGCGGTCCGCGCTGACTTTCAGCGTCTTGAGCGCCCACGCGCGGATGTCGGCCGTGAGGTACGTGTCGTTCGCCGCGCCGTTGACCTCGTCGACGCATTCGGTGTCGTGGCCGACCTTCGGCACGCCGGTCGGGTCGGGGATGATCACCACGGTGGGCGGCATCAGCTTCTTGCCGATCGCGGCGTCGAGCTGGTCGAACAGCTTGTACCCGCTGCCGGCGACCTCAGGGCCGGACGGGTAGTTCGGGATCCACTCGATCACCGGGAAGGTGAAACCCTCGTACGCGGGGTCGTAGTACTGCGGCGGGATGTAGAGGTTGACGTCGCGCGTGAGGCCGGTGCGGTCGCCGAGCACGGTCAGGTGGAACGTCGAGCCGAGTCCCTTGGCGCCGCGGTCGCGGTTGTAGTCCTTCATCTGCTCGAGGCCGCCGCCGTTGAGACCGCCCTCACCGTTCGTGCCCTCGCCTGCCGGGTTCGAGGTGCCGATGAGCGCGCCGAGCGTCGGGAAGAAACCGCCGATCATGTTGCCTGCGAGTCCCATCGAAACGACGACGAGAATGACGGCGGTCACAGTGGTGGTGCTGCGGCCGGTGCGGCGCCATTTCCAGGAATCCCAGAACCAGGGGACGGCGATCACGGCGAGCAAAGCCAGAACGGCCACCAAGATCAAACCGAACGTCGAGTCCAGTCTGATATCGCTCGCGTGCATTTCTATCCCTTCCGGGTAAGCCGTCGCTTTCTTTTCGCCGTGCAAGAAGACGCGCGGGTACTTGATGATGTTGACAGCTTGTGATTTGAGTCACATTCCCAGTAGGCGGGTGCTCCGCCTGGTGGTCACGATACCGGTCGGGGTACCGGCGACCTGCGTCGCGCCGGTTAACATGGCGCCAAATAGTTGAAAGCTGAAGCACGGAGACCGCGATGACGGATCACGACGAGGCACTGCGAGCCATCGGAAGCAGCCTCGACCGGCCGTCCGCCGCCCGTATCTACGACTACTTCATCGGCGGCACCACCAACTACGCGATCGACCGCGAGTTCGCCGAGAAGGTCCGCCGCCGCCTCCCGCTCATGGGCGACTACTGCATGACCAGCCGCCAGTTCCTCGGCCGCGCGATCCGCCGCTGCGCCGAGCTCGGCATCCGCCAGTTCGTCGACATCGGCTCCGGCCTCCCCACCACCGGCAACGTCCACGAGGTCGCCGACAAGGCCCGCCCCGAGCAGGACACCCACGTCCTCTACATCGACAACGAGCCGATCGCACTCGCCCACTCCCAGGTCCTGCTCGCCGACACGGCCGACCCCGACCGCCACCACGCGATCGCCGCCGACTTCCTCCAGCCCGAAGACCTCTGGGAACGCGTCCGCGAGTCCGAGATCATCAACCTCCGCGAGCCCGTCGCACTGGTGATCAACGCGGTCATGCACTTCATCAAGGACTCAGAGAACCCCGACGCGGTCCTCGCCTACTACCGCCAGCGCCTCGCACCCGGCTCCCTACTGGTCATCTCGCAGATGACCAACGAGAACCCGGTCAACGAAGACGAGCGCCAAGCGTTGCTGGACCTGCTCGAGTACTACGAGACCACGACCAACCCCGGCGTCCTGCGCACCATGACCGAGTTCAGCCGCTTCTTCGGCGACTGGCCGCTCCTTGCCCCAGGCCTCGTCTACGCCCCGGCCTGGCACCCGGACTCGGAAACCCTGTTCTCACGCTCACCCTCGGAGTCCCGGGTCATCGGCGGCATCGCCCAAAAACCCGCCTGACCCCGGCCGGTGAAAAAAATCCCAATGCGGCATTCGTCAGGTTTCAGCCTCCCAATGTGGCGTTCGTCAGCTCTGAGCAGAAGAACGGCACCTAGGGGGGAGCCCAGCAA
>NZ_JBHWEB010000040.1:0-18798 GCF_042734395.1 Amycolatopsis sp. NPDC059657
TTGCGGGCGGTCAGAACCGCCCGCAACGCTCACGACCCCCGGCCGGGCACCCTCACGGCCCGGCGAGCGCGGCCGCCGTGGCGTCGTCGGCGGGCAGGAAGGTTTCCAGCTTCAGCTCCGAGATGGTCACGTCGACGGCCGTCGCGAAGGTCGTGATGGCCGTCAGCAGCCGCAAATCGCCGAGGCTGGACGACAGCCGCACCGGCACCGCGAACCCGAGATGCCCGTCCGGCGGCTCACCCGGCGCGGGCACATAGCCTTCGAGTTCGGCCAGCAGCGCGGACAGCCGGTCGTCGGGGGTGCGCGCGATCTCCTGGGTGAGCCGTTCGAGGATGTGCCTGGCCCAGTCGTCGAGATTGTGGATCCGCGGCGCCATCCCGCGCGGATGCAACGCCAGCCGCAGCACGTTGCACGGCGCGCGCAGCAGGTCGGGGTCGACGCCTTCGGTGAGCACGGTGAACTGGTCGTTGTGCGCGACGAGCGTGCCGTACTTGTCGACCACGATCGCCGGGTACGGCCGGTGCCCGTCGAGCAGGCGCTGCATCCCGTCGAGGACCGGGCGCAGGCGTGGATCGTCGAGCGTCGTCTCGGGGTAGCTCGGCGCGTAGCCCGCCGCGAGCAGCAGGCCGTTGCGCTCGCGCAGTGGCAGTTCGAGCGACTCGGCGACGCGCACGACCATGCCGCGGCCGGGCACCGAGCGGCCGCGTTCCATGAAACTCACGTGCCGCTGGGTCGTCCCCGCGCGCAACGCGAGTTCCAGCTGGCTGAGCCGCCTGCGCGTGCGCCAGTCGCGCAACGCGACCGCGAAAGTCTCCGCCGCGTCATACCTTCCAGGGAATTGAGCGTGCCCGTGCAGCCAAGCACGATCTCGCACCATGAACACGAAATTCGGCCTGGTTCTTCCCACCTACCAGTCGTTCACCGGCAGCCCTCGCCAAATCGTCGAACTCGGCGCCGAGGCCGAACGCCTCGGCCTCGACTCGCTGTGGGTCGGTGACACGCTCGCGAAGGCGCCGATCGACGCGCTCACCCTGCTCGCCACCCTCGCGGGCGTCACCGAGCGGGTCACCCTCGGCACCGCGGCCATGCTCGCCGCGCTGCGCGACCCCGTGCTGACCGCGAACGCGATCACCTCGCTCGACCTGCTTTCGGGTGGCAGGGTGACGCTCGCCGTCGGCGGCGGTTTTCCCGGGCGCAGCGAGCCGGAGTTCGCGTTCGCCGGAGTCCCTTGGCGGGCACGCAACGCCAGGCTCGACGACATCGTCGCGCTGTGGAAGGAGATCTGGCGCGGCGCGCGGTCGTTCCACGGCAGGGTCCTGCGCTACGACACGCTGCCTGAATTCATGGCGCCGCATCAGGACGGCGGCCCGCCGATCTGGCTGGCGGCCGGGTTCACGCCACCCGTGCTGGACCGTGTCGGACGGCTTTATGACGGCTGGTTGCCGTATCCGCCGGACGTGGCCGACTACGCACGCGGGCTGGCTGTCGCGCGCAAGGACCGGCCGATCACCGGCGCGCTGTTCGCGACGGTCTACGTCGAGGAGGACCCGGAGCTCGCGCGGCGTGCGCTGGAAGATTTCGCCGCGCGGAACTACGGCGTGCCGCTGGAGTTCATCCAGGGGTTGCAGGTGCTGATCACGGGCAGCCGTGAGCAGGTCGCCGCGCGAATGCGGGAGTTCGTGGACGCGGGCGCGACGCATATCCCGATCCGGATCGCGAGCGCCGACCCCGACGTCCAGGCGGCGCAGCTTCCGCTGGTCATCGAGGCTGTTCCGCGAACTGTCGTACCCGCGCCGTAGTCTGGTCCGGTGACAAACGCTCCATTGTCCGGACTTCTTTCCGCCATCCTTCCCGATCCCGCGCTGCGCGGAGTGATCGAGCGGGCGGGTGCGCCGCTGCTCGAACTGCAGGGCTCGGTCGCCACCCGCCAGCTCGTCGCGGCCGCGCTCGCCGCCGAGGGCAAACCGGTGCTCGTGGTCACCGCGACCGGCCGCGAGGCCGACGAGCTCACGGCCGCGCTGTCGGCGTTCCTCGGCGCAGGCGCGGTGGCCGACTTCCCGTCGTGGGAGACGCTGCCGCACGAGCGGCTGTCCCCGCGCGCGGACACGGTCGGGCGCAGGCTCGAGGTGCTGCACCGGCTGCACGAGGGCGCCGGCGACCTCAAGGTGGTCGTCTCGACCGTCCGCAGCCTGATCCAGCCGATGGCTCCCGGACTCGGTTCGCTCGCGCCGGTCGACCTGGTGGTCGGCAAGGAGCAGAGCTTCGAAGGGCTGCTGGAGCGGCTGGTCGAGCTGGCTTACACCCGCGTCGACATGGTCGAGAAGCGCGGCGAGTTCGCGGTGCGCGGCGGCATTCTCGACCTGTTCGGGCCGACGGCGCAGCACCCGGTCCGCATCGAGTTCTGGGGCGACGAGGTCAGCGAGATCCGCGCGTTCGCGGTGTCCGACCAGCGTTCGCTGCCCGGCGAGATCGCGCGGGTCACCGCGCCGCCGTGCCGTGAGCTGCTGCTCACCCCGTCGGTGAAGAAGACGGCGGCCGTGCTCGCCGAAACGTACGCGGCGGACGCGCAGCTCGCCGAGATGCTGAACAAGCTCGCCGAGGGAATCCCTTGCGAGGGCATGGAAGCGCTCATCCCGGTGCTCTGCGAAGGTGAGCTGGAGCTGCTCACCGACGCGATGCCGGTCGGCACGCACGTCCTGCTCGCGGATCCCGAAAAGATCCGCGCGCGTGCGCACGACCTGGTGCGCACCGGGCAGGAGTTCCTGGAGGCGTCGTGGACCACGGCCGCAGGCGGCGGCCAGGCCCCGATCGACCTCGGCGCGTCGGCGTACCGCGACCTCGCGGAGGTCGCCGCGCACGCACAGGAGACCAAACGGTCCTGGTGGTCGCTGTCGCAGCTGACCCATGAGGACGTCTACCAGGTCGCCATCGAGGCCGCGCCGGGTTACCGGGGCGAGCTGGAGCGGGCGATGACCGACATCCGCGCGCACGTCGCGGCGGGTGGCACCTGCGTGGTCGTGGTCGCCGGGCACGGCACGGCGGCTCGCGCGGTCGAGCAGTTCGCGGCGGCCGAGGTGCCCGCCGCGCTGGTGGACGGGCTCACCTCCGCGCCCGCGCCGGGCGTGGTGACGGTGACCTGCGGCGCGCTGTCGGACGGTTTCGTCTCGCCGGAGCTGGCGCTGGTCGTGCTCAGCGAGTCGGACCTGACCGGGCGCGGCGCCTCGGCCGGGGCGTCCACCAGGGAATTGAACGCCAAGATGCCGTCGCGGCGCCGCAACGCGGTCGACCCGCTGGCGTTGAAGGCAGGCGACTACGTCGTGCACGACCAGCACGGCATCGGCCGGTTCGTGGAGATGGTGCAGCGCACGGTCGCCGGCGCGACGCGTGAGTACCTCCTGCTGGAGTACGCGTCGTCGAAGCGCGGGCATCCCGGCGACCGGCTGTTCGTCCCGACCGACCAGCTCGACGAGGTCTCCCGTTATGTCGGCGGCGAGCTGCCGACGCTGAACAAACTCGGCGGCTCGGACTGGAAGAACACCAAGGCCAAGGCCAAGAAGGCGGTCAAGGAGATCGCCGCCGAGCTGGTGCAGCTGTACGCGGCACGCCAAGCGGCTCCAGGGCATCCCTTCGCCGCCGACACGCCATGGCAGAACGAGCTGGAAGACGCGTTCCCCTTCCAGGAGACCAACGATCAGCTCGCCGCGATCGACGAGGTCAAGGCCGACATGGAGCGCGGTGTCCCGATGGACCGCGTCATCTGCGGTGACGTCGGCTACGGCAAGACCGAGATCGCGGTGCGCGCGGCGTTCAAGGCGGTGCAGGACGGCAAGCAGGTCGTCGTGCTGGTGCCGACCACGCTGCTCGCGCAGCAGCACCTGAGCACGTTCTCCGAGCGTATGCAGTCGTTCCCGGTGACCATCAAGGGCCTGTCGCGGTTCACCGACAAGTCCGAAGTGGACGGTACGCTGCAGGGCCTCGCCGACGGTGACGTGGACATCGTCATCGGCACGCATCGCCTGCTGCAGACCGGAATCCGCTACAAGGACCTCGGACTGGTGATCGTCGACGAGGAGCAGCGGTTCGGCGTCGAGCACAAGGAGCACATCAAGGCGCTGCGCACGCACGTCGACGTGCTGACCATGTCGGCCACCCCGATCCCGCGCACGCTGGAGATGTCGCTGGCAGGCATCCGCGAGATGTCCACCATCCTCACCCCGCCGGAGGACAGGCACCCGATCCTGACCTACGTCGGCGCGTACGACGACAAGCAGGTCGGCGCTGCCATCCGCCGCGAGCTGCTGCGCGACGGCCAGGTTTTCTATGTGCACAACCGGGTTTCGTCGATCGAGAAGGCCGCGAAGCGCATCCGCGAGCTCGTGCCGGAGGCCCGTGTCGTCACCGCGCACGGCCAGATGAACGAGGACAAGCTCGAAAAGATCATCCAGGGCTTCTGGGAGAACGAGTACGACGTCCTCGTCTGCACGACGATCGTCGAGACCGGCCTGGACATCTCGAACGCCAACACGCTGCTGGTCGAGCGCGGTGACCTGCTCGGGCTCGCGCAGCTGCACCAGCTCCGCGGCCGTGTCGGCCGTGGCCGCGAGCGCGGGTACGCGTATTTCCTGTACCCGCCCGAGGCCCCGTTGACCGAGACCGCGCACGACCGGCTCGCCACGATCGCCCAGAACACCGAGCTGGGCGCGGGTATGGCTGTCGCGATGAAGGACCTGGAGATCCGCGGCGCGGGCAACATCCTGGGCGCCGAGCAGTCGGGTCACATCGCGGGCGTCGGCTTCGACCTCTACATCCGCCTGGTCGGCGAGGCCGTCGACGTCTTCCGCCGCCACGCCGGCGCCGAGCCCGCCGAAGACGAGGAACTCGCCGAAGTCCGCGTGGACCTGCCCATCGACGCCCACATCCCGCACGACTACGTCCCCGGCGAGCGCCTCCGCCTCGAGGCATACCGCAAGATCGCGGCCGCCCCCGACGCCGACGGCCTCGACGCGGTCCGCGAAGAACTGGTCGACCGCTACGGCCAGCCCCCGGCCCCGGTCACCCGTCTCCTCTCGGTCGCGGCGTTCCGCCACACCTGCCGTGCGGCGGGCGTCACGGAGGTCGCCGTCCAGGGCAACACCATCCGCTTCGCCCCGCTGCCGTTGATGGACTCGCAGCTGGTCCGTCTCAAGCGGCTCTATCCGAAGGCGCTCTACAAGGCGATCACGAAGACGGTGTCGGTCCCCAAGCCGACCGAGGGCCCGGCGGGCGGCCGCATGGGCGCGCCCGCCCTGCGCGACGAAGAGCTGTTGTCCTGGTGCGCCAAGCTGTTGACCCAGCTCACCAAGTCACCGGCACCCGTCTCCTAACCCAGGCCTCGCGAGTTGATCTTCGCGAAAGGAGGAATCTGGCCACTCAGTGTCCAGATTCGTCCTTTCGCTCCATGCTCGGCTCGCCCGGGCGCTGGCCTAGCGACGCACAAACGCCACTTATGCAACGCTGAGCGACACATACGCCCCGTTCGTTCCGTCCGGTCCAGCCAAAAATCGGATAAAGACGACATTTTAGGACAGAAGGCGTCGACATAAGTCCTTTGTGGATATTTCACGCATGCGCGAAGCCGACTTTGCCGGGACCCTGACGCATAGCGTGGTGAAGGCTCCCTTCACCATAACCGTCGGCGACACTCACGACCTGAACGTGCGCTCAGCCCAGGATTGCCACGCTTCGGCGTGCGGTTCGCCGAAAGCGTGGTGACCGAGCCCGATCGACGGGCCGCCGCCGTGGAAGCGGTACAGGCCTTCCGTGCCGCGGATGCCCAGCAGTTCGCGGAAGCCGGGCACCGCGAAGTCGATCACGCCGTCGATGGGCGGCAGGCCGTCGAGCGTCAGGTGGACCGGATCGCCTGCGGCGTAAGGCTCTTCGAGGCCGAGGCCGGCGAGGAGTTTGTCCCAGGCGTCGGTGGTTTCGGGTGCCTGGACGAAGACGTACGTGCCCGGCTCGCCGGGGAAGTACTTCACGTACTGGCCCAGAGTGTGCAGGTACATGTCCCAGCCGTGGCTGGTCTGCGACTCGTACTCGGTGCCCCACTCATCGCTCAGAAAACCGTTGTGCACGAAGCGAAGTACGGTGCTCCCACCCTCGCGGCCTTCGATGAGGTACTCCATCGCGTGGAACGTGCCGTCCGGGCCCGGCTCGGTCTTGTAGGCGAACCGCTTCGGCGGATCCCAGGCCGTGATCGTGGACTCGTCGTGGAAGTCACCGAGGTCGATCGACATCTTGCCGCCGATGCCCGGCTCGACCGTGTGCGGTCCCATGAACCACGAGTCGATGCCGGGGCCGGTGGCGATGGCGTCCCAGACGACTTCGGGACTGGCTTCGAGTTCGACTTCCTTGCCCAGCTCGAATTCGCGGCCCATACGGCTACTCCTTGACACTCGGGTGGATGGCGATGACGAGGTGATGGTCGCGCCCGCCCTCGGCGCTCTCGTCGTGGTATTTGCCGACCAGCGCGGTGACCGCGGTGGCCAGCTCCTCGGTGAACGCCGCGCGGTCGGCGGCGGAGGCGAACCGGACGTCGCCGTCCAGCGCGAAGGTGGCGACGCGTTTGCCCGCCTTCGACGCGCCGGTGATGAGGTCACCGACGTCGCGGACCAGGCGCGCGGCCACGGCCAGCAGCCAGCTCGCCGACAGCCGGTCCGGTGAGCGCGCGGGATCCGGCTGGACGGCGGAGAGCGCGGTCGGCGAGATCACGTAAGCGCCGGCGGTGGCCTGGAGCAGGCGCTCGTTCATGTTGCCCTTGCGGCGCTCTTCGACGAGCTCGACCAGGCCGTGCTTCTCCAGCGTCTTGAGGTGGTAGTTCACCTTCTGCCGGGGTAGGCCGACCTTCGCGGCCAGCATGGTGGCCGAACCGGGCTCGGCCAGTTCGGCCAGCAACCGGGCCCGGATCGGATCAAGGGAGACCTCGGCCGCGGCCGGATCATCGATCACTGCCACTTCGAACATGGCACCACCGTCGCACCGACAAGTTCGTTTGTCAAGGAGCGTGAAGTTGTCGGGTTTGGTGGGCCATTCGGCCGCAACGGGTCCTGCTTTCGGTCCCCTGAACACCGAAGCGGTTCACCAAAGCGAAGGCCGGCTGCGGGAAATAACGCACGGTATCGGTGAGCGGGCCCGAAGTGAACTAGTACAAATCGGGCGCAAGTTCGGTACAACGAACGTTTAAGACGTACGTCTTTACATCGGCCCGGAAATCCGCGAAATTGGTTTCAGTGCACCGAGGCAAGCAGAAAGTCCCTGACAGCAACTAACACTTCGAGTCAGCGGAACAAAGCAGGCCGGCGGTTCACAACCCCCGCAGTACCCATTCATTCTCCGATACCCGTAGTTTCGTGGAAGGAAATGCAATGATCTCGAACAACCGTCGTGTCGCCGGTGCCGTCCTCGGTCTCGTCTCCGCCGGCCTGCTGCTGGCCGGTGGCCAGGCCATCGCCGCCCCCGCTTCCTCGGCCCCGGCCACCACCGCTTCCGCCGAGCAGCTCATCGTCTCGTACACCGGCACCGTGTCCGCGACCGTGAGCGGCGGATTCCAGCTGAAGCTCTCCAGCGGCGCGACGGTCGACGTCGTGGTCGACGGCCGGACCCAGATCAGCGTCGGCATCAGCGTGGGCGTGAAGGTCAAGGCCGTCTGCGCCAAGATCGACGGCAAACTGATCGCGGGCCTCGTCGTCGCCGCCTGATCCACTCCGCTCTGACGAAGGTGTGGCACTGGGGCGCCGGGCTCCAGTGCCACACCTTTCAGTTACCTCGCAACGAAATTCAGCGCGTCGGTGAGCTGGCGCCTGCCTTGGATGCCGAGCTTGCGATACGCCCGCGTCAAGTACATCTCGACCGCGCGTGAGCTGACGAACAGCTCCTGCGCGATCTCCCGGTTCGTCAGTCCCTGCGCGGCGCGCGACGCCACGTGCTGCTCCTGCTCGGTGAGTGTCGTCGGGTCCGAATGGCCCGTCCGCGACGACCGGCCGCCCGCGGCCCGCAGCTCCGCCGCGGCCCTGCTCATGAGCGGGATCGCGTTCGAGGCCTTCGCCAGCTCGTGTGCGCGGCGCAGCGAGGCGCACGCCTCCGCCCGGCGCTCCCGGTCACGCAGGCTCACGCCCCATTCGACCAAAGAATGCGCCAATTCCGCTTTCGCCTGCGAACGCTGCAGCGCGGCCACGGATTCCGAAAGTAATTCGGCTCCGGTGTCGCCACCGGTGACCAAACCGGCGACGCGGAGTGCGATTCCCAATTCCGTCGGCTTTCCCCAGTCGCGTGCGATCTGCAATTGTTCCTGAGCGAACGCGATCGCGGAATCGCGGTCACCGAGGCGCGCGTAGGCGAGCGCGGCCTCGCCCAGCCACGGCTGGGCGGCGTTGCGGGCGCCGCGGTTCTCCATCAGCCGTCCGCACTCGAGCTGGTCGTGCAGCGCGCCTTCGTCGTCGCCGAGTGCCGCGCGCAGCCTGCCGCGCTGGTGCAGCGCCATGTCGTAGTGCGAGAACTCGGGCAGCTCGTCGTCGAGCCCGCGCTCGGCGAGCAGATCGGCGGCGCGCCGCAGCTCACCCATCCCGATCAGCGCCGCGACCAGGCCCGACACCGCGACGATCACGCTGCTGCCGTGCTCGATGCCGAGGCTGTCGAGCTGTTTCAGCGAGGTGACCGCGGCGGTTTCGGCCTCGCGGAACAGGCCGAGCCTGCCCGCGACATGGCATTGAAGTCCCAGGATGAGCGCGCTCGCCACCGGCAGGTCGCGCTCGGCGGTGTTCGCGATCGCGTCCGCGCAGAGCCGCCGCGCGAGTTCGAGCTCGTCGAGCGAGAGCAGCGTGACGACCGCGTACGCGAAGCCCCACTGGTCGATGATCTGCCGCCCGTTCCCCTCGCCGGACTTGCGCGGGGTCACCGCGCCCGACGCGTGCAGCAGCCGCATCGCGGTGCCCGCGTGCCCGCCGACCATGCTGGTGTGGAACGCGCGGATGACGGTGAACAGCCGCTCGTTCCGCGCGGAGGTCATCGGCGTGGTCAGCAGGCGTTGCAGCCGCGCCTTGACGGCGGGCGCGACGTAAGACTCTTCCATGCCAAGGCAGAGCGCGGCGAGGTCGAGGCGTTGCGCCAGGTCCGGGTCGACGACGGCGACCCTGGTGATGGCGTTCTCGAGGGTGGAGACGGCCTCGCCGTGCATCTCGCGCTGGCCGAGCCCGTACGCCAGCGCGAGCGCCATGCGGCCCTCGGCCGGCGCCTCCATGTTCTGGTCCGCGGCCTTGGTCAGATAGCCGAGCGCGGCTTGCGGGTCGACGTGGCATTGCGCCTCGCCGAGTTCGACGAGGATCTCGCCGCGCACGTCCTCGGGCAGCGGCTCGCGCAGCAGCCGGTTGAGGTAGCGGATCGCTTCGACGGGCGCGCCGTCGGCCATCGCGTGTTCGGCGGCTTCGCGCAGCGACGCCTGCGCCCACGGCTCGCCGATCGGTTCCGCTTCGAGCAGGTAGCGGGCGATGTGGCCGGCTGGCGCGAACCCTTCGCGCAGGAACTGGGCGGCGCGCGCGTGGATCCGGCTGCGCTCGACGGCGGTCATCCCGTTGACGACCGCGCCGCGGACCAGCGGATGCGCGAGCGCGATCGGTTCGCCGGGGGTGCACAGCCCGAGCCCGACCGCGGTCTGCGCGGCCTTCCCGGCGCTCTCACGGGGAATCCCGGCGGCGGCCGTCGCGAGCTCGAGGCTCGCCGTGGTCAGCACGGCGACGGCGCGGAACAGTTCCGGCGCCTCGGGACCGCCTTGGCGCAGTCGCGAGAGCATCTCGCGGGAGATCTCGGCGGGCGCGTGGGCGAGCAGGTCGGCGGCGGTCCGCGCGGACGGCGGCAGGTTCGCGGCGCGCAGTTCACGCAGCAACTCGCGCAGCAGGTGCGGGTTGCCTGCGGTGACCTCGTGGCAGGTGGCGGCGAACTCGTTCGCGACCGGCCCGCCGTACGCCGAGACGAGCATCCGCGCGCACGCCTGGAGGCCGAGGCCGGTGAGGCCGATCCGCACGGCGCCGCTGATGATCTCGCGCAGCGGTCCCGGGTCGTGGTCGTCGTGCGCCGAGCCTCTGGTGACGACCACGGCGACCGGCAGTTCGTCGAAGCGCCTGCGGAGGTACGCGAGCCAGTTGAGCGAAGGCAGGTCGGCGTGCTCGACGTCGTCGACGGCGATCAGCACGGGTGAGGTTTCGGTCAGCCTGCGCACCGCGCGGTACAGCCCTTGGAGGATCCGCTGCTCGCTGAGCTCACCCTGATGACGGCACGAGCCGACTTCGCCGCAGCACAGGACGTTGTCGGGCGGCGGACTCATCGGATTCGTCGATGAAGGTTCGAAAAGCTGCGTGACAACGCCGAGTCCGAAACCCGTCTCGGTGGCCGAAGCACGCGAGCTCAGTATGAGAAATCCGAAATCTTTTGCGGTTCGGATGGTTTCCCTGAGTACCGATGTTTTACCGAGACCGATACTTCCCTCAATGCAACCAATTCCGGGTACCGACCTGACACTCTCGCTCAAAAGGTGCGTGACCTGGTCCAGCTCCGCACCCCGGTCAACCCCTATCTGCGTTTTCCCACCCGTAAGGTTGCGCGGATCACTTCTTTCGATCGATCTCACGCGTCTCGATTCCCTTCTGTTCTCGGGCGTGCTCGGGTGACGTCACGCTGAGCGGGAATGGCATTACAGAGGTCAATGTTATGGGGAAGTGATCCGTCCGGGAAGCGTTTTCCCCAACTTTATTCGGCGAGAAACGAACCGCTGGGCGGTTCGGCGGACGCCAGTCCCATGGTCAGCTCTTCCTTCGGCTCCGGCAGCGCGCCGGCGCCGGACGAAGGCCGTGGCCGGGGCCTGCGCGGCACCCGCGAGCCGGAGCCGCCGCCGCGGCCGGGATAGACGATGAGGCCCTTCTCGGGATCCGGGACGGCGTCGAGCGACGCCCGCACCGCGGGCAGGTGGCGGAAGCGGTCGCGCTCCTCCTCGGAGCTGAACTCGATCTCCAGCACCACGCCTCGGCGGTGGTCGTGCCACAGCCACTGTTTCGCGCCGTTGGTCAGCGCCGCCTCGATGAGGTCGTCACCGTGGGCACGCTTCCAGGCCGACGCGGGGAAGGCGCCGTTGCCGACTTCGATGGACAGCCAGTGGTCCATGTGCTCCAGGCTACGCGCGCCGGGCGTGCCGATGTTGCGTTACCGGGGAAGGGATATGAGAGGGTAAGGCCTGTGATACGGATCATGGGGCGCCCGCGTGCGCTGGTCGCCGTTCTTGCCGGATGCCTGCTGCTCGCCGGATGTGGTTCCGGGCCGAGTCAGGTCGGCGCCGCGGCGATCATCAACGGGCGCACGATTTCGGTCGACGACGTGCAGCGGCTCATCGACAAAGCGGTCAAAGAGCAGCCGGCGGCGCAGCAGCTGGCGCAGCAGCACAAGCTCTCGCTGCTCGGGCGCGAAGTGGTCCGGCAGGAGGTGCTGCATGAGCTGACCGCGCTGGTCGCGAAGCGGGAGAACGTCTCCGTGAGCGCCGCCGAGCTGGCGGCGGCCATGCAGAACGACCCGCTGGCCGAGCCGATGGCGCAGGCGGGGGAGACCGGCAACGTCGCGCCCGAGCTGGTCTCGCGGGTCCGCGACCGCGCGCAGGTGCTGACCGACCTGCTGCTGCAGGAGAAGATCGGCCAGAAGTCGTTCTCGACCCAGACCGTCACCATCGACGCGCTGAGCATCGGTGGCGACGACGCCGCTGGTTCCGTCGACGCGAAGACGGCCCGTGACAAGGCCTTCGCGAAGGCGAAGCTGTTCGCGTCCGCGCCGGACGTCGCGACGAACGAGATCAAGCAGGACAAGCAGCCGCAGCTCGGCCTCAAGTTGATCGCGTCGCAGTCGCAGCCGGGCGCGTACCCGGTGTTCGGCGCGCCTGTGAACTCCGTGCTGACCTTCCAGCTCAGCCCGCAGCAGGTGAGCTGGGTCGTGGTGGTCGTCCGTGCCCGCGCGGTCGGCGCGCCCGCTCCGGTCGACCCGCAGCAGGCGCCGGGGCGTGACCAGGTCGCGCTGTTCGGGCTGCGGATGCTGCAGCCCGCGTTCGGCGAGCTGAACGCGAAGATCAGCCCGCGCTACGGCGTGTGGGACCCGATCGCGATGGGGCTGGCCGAGAACGAGGCCACCACCCAGGGCGAGATCCTGCCGATCAACGGAACCACGCCGAAGCCGTGACCGTTGTCCTCACGCGCGACGGCGTGCTCTCGGCCGAGGCGCTGGCCGCCGTGCGCGCGGCGGACGCGGTCTACTCGACCGTGCCGACGGACGGGCTGGAGCCCGCGCCGAACGTCGACAAGCTGCTGACCGGTTCGGTGGTGCTGCTGACCGCTTCCGTCACCGATCCGTCAGCGGCGGCGATGATCGCGGCCGGTTCGCGTGTCATCGAGGTGCCGGTGCAGGGATCGGCCCCCGCACTGGTCGAGGCCGTCGCCGTGATGGACCGGCTGCGTTCGCCGGGCGGCTGCCCGTGGGACGCGGCGCAGACGCACGAGTCGCTGCGGCAGTACCTGGTCGAGGAGACCTACGAGCTGCTCGACGCGATCGAAACCGGCGACCGCGCCGCGCTGCGCGAGGAGCTCGGCGACGTCCTGCTGCAGGTGCTGTTCCACGCGCGCGTCGCCGCCGAGGACCCGGCCGACCCGTTCGACGTCGACGACGTCGCCCGCGACCTGGTCGGCAAGCTGGTCGGCCGCCACCCGAACGTCTTCGCGGGCGCGGACCGCGTGCACACGGCCGAGCACCAGGAACTGAAGTGGGAAGAGCTCAAGCAGGCCGAAAAACGCCGCCAGTCCATCGTGGACGGTGTGGCACTCGGTCAGCCCGCGGTCGCGCTGGCAGGCAAACTCGGCCAGCGCTCAGGCCGCGCCGGCATTCCGCTGGACCTCTTCCCCGGCGGAACCTCTGCCGCCGAGCAGCTCTTCCGCATCGCGGCCACGGCTCGTCGTGCCGGTGTCGATCCCGAGGGTGAGCTGCGCGCCGTGGCCAAGTCGTTCGCCGCCGACCTGCGCGCCGCCGAGGACGCGGCCCGTCTCGCCGGAGTCGAGCCGAGTGCTCTCGAAGCCGACGGCTGGCGGCGGTTCTGGCCATCACGACCGTCCTGACCTGGGCTTTCGCGGGTTTTCCACAGTCGGCTTTGGTTGTGGACAACCCGGGCTTCGGGCGGGTTTCGTCGGTGGGGGCCGGTAGGCTGGTGCAGGGCGGAGCCCCCAGGGACGGGCGGGGGGTTGGTTAAGTACCCGCGGGGGCGTTTTTCGTCGGGGCGGATGCTGGGGCCGACCTTCGGCGGTTCTGAGCGAGGTCGAATTCGGATGAATCGCGCATTTCGGACACCTCGGCCGGCTTCTGGGTGGGGTGAACGTTGCGAACGGGGCGTTCGCAACGCTGAGCGTTGCAAAAGTGGCGTTTGTGTCGTCCAGGGTGAGCGCAGGGCTGGACAAAAGGGACGCAAACCGACAAAACGGGCAGTCTGGGCATGCGAGCGAAGCTTGAAGCCGCGGAGGAGTCTCGTGAACCACTCCGTGGGTGTGACGTAAGACACTGTCGGGTGAGAACCGTGGGCGTGGGGCGGGCGTCTTGCCGGGTGTGGATGAAGCGCAGCTGGTGCGGGCGGTCGCGAAAGGCGACCGCCGGGCCTTCGAGGAGCTCTATCGGCGGACGTCGCCGTGGATGCTGACCCGGTTGCGGCGGCGGTGCGCGGATGACCAGATCGTCGCCGAGGTCATGCAGGAGACCTACCTCGCCGTGTGGCGGGCGGCCGGCGCGTTCGCCGAGGCCGCCGGCGGGAATGCCGTCGGGTGGTTGTGGACGATCGCGGCGCGCAGGCTGATCGACGCTTTTCGCAGGCGGGCGCATCATGCGCAGCCGCTGCCGGTCGGAGCCGGGACCGCGCCTGCCGCCGAGGAGGAGGCACTCGCGGCGACGGTCGGTGACGAGGTCGGTGACGCGCTGGGAGCGCTCGCGCCGGAGTTGCGGCAGGTGTTGCAGGCCATGGTGCTCGACGGGCTCAGCGTCCGTGAGACCGCCGTGCTGCTCGCCATCCCCGAAGGAACCGTCAAGACCCGGGCCCGCCGGGCACGAATCGCGATGCGAGAGGCACTGTCATGAGCGACCACGCCTCCGAAACACTCCTCGCCCGCTACACGAGCGGCGATCCGGACATCCCCGGTGACCAGCTGTGGGCCGTCGAGGCGCATCTGGAGAACTGCGCGGACTGCCGCGCCAAGCTCACGCCGGACCCGCTGCTGGCCACCGTCTGGTCCGCGCTCGAACCCGAGCTGGTCACACCGCCTGCCAAGGTCCGCCGCGCGCGTCGCCTGGCGACCTGGGCGTCGCCGTCGATGGTGCCGTGGCTGGCGATGACAACCTTCGTCACCGCGGTCGCGCTCCTGATCGACCTGACGCTGGCGGACTCCTTCGCGGTGCTGCTCGTCGCCCCGGTCGCGCCGGTGCTCGGCGTCGCCGCCGCCTGGTCGCGGGGGCTGGACCCGGCGTACGAGCTGACCGTCGCGACGCCGCGCGCCGGGCTCTCTCTGGTGTTGCGGCGCACGCTCGCGGTGCTGGCCGTGGTGCTGCCGCCGCTGTTGCTGTTCGGCTGGCTCGCGGGGGAGTCACCCGCGCTCTGGCTGCTGCCGTGTCTCGCGGTGACCGTGGGGACACTCGCGCTCGGCGGGCTGATCGGCGTGCAGCGCGCGGCGATCGTGATCGCGGTCCTGTGGACGGCCTTGGTGATCGGGCCGAGCTTGATCGGGGAAGGGGCGCCGGTGGTGTTCGAACCCGCCGGAGTGCCCGCGTGGGGAATCGCGCTGCTGGCCGGCGCGGTGGTCGTGATGACCAGGTCCGAGGTCTACACCCGGCTCGGACGCTGAAAGGGGAGACATGGTGAGGTCGGTTGGCGCGGCGGAGGTCGCGCCGTCGAAATACGCCTGGGAGGTCCAGGCCACGGGCCTGCGCGTCAAGGTCGGGCGGAGCAAGATGGCCGTCGACGGGCTCGACCTGTCGCTCGGCACCGGTGTCCACGGCCTGCTCGGGCCCAACGGCGCGGGCAAGACGACGCTGATCCGGACGCTCGCCACCGTGCTGCGGCCGACCGAGGGTGAGCTCTCGGTGCTCGGTGCGTCCGTCGGGGGACGCGTAGACCTGCGCGAGCTGCGCCGGAACATCGGCTATCTGCCGCAGGAGTTCGGCTACTACAAGCGGTTCACCGTCCGCGAGTTCGTCGAGTACATGGCGTGGCTCAAAGAGGTGCCCAAGAAAGAGGTCCCCGGCGCGGTGCAACGGGCCGTCGAGCGGGTCGGGCTGGCTGACCGCGCGGACGACAAGCTCAAGACACTCTCCGGTGGCATGGTGCGCCGCGCGGGCATCGCGCAGGCCATCGTCAACGACCCGCGCGTGCTCCTGCTCGACGAGCCGACGGCCGGGCTCGATCCCGCGCAGCGGCTGAAGTTCCGCGAACTGCTGCAGCAACTCGGCGTCGACGGCTGCGTGCTCGTGTCGACGCACCTGGTCGAGGACGTCGCCGCCGCTTGCACGGACGTCGTGCTGTTCGAGTCGGGCAAGCTCGTTTTCCAAGGCACGCCAACGCAGCTCGCGGCGGCGGGCGGGCCGGACGACGTCGGCGACAGCCCGATCGAACGAGGCTACTCGGCGCTGCTCGCCGGGCACGGGAAAGCGGGTGCGTGGTGATCGCGTTCCGGATCGAACTGCGCCGCTCCCTGGGCTTCGCGCTCGGCGCGGTCCTGGTGATCGTCGCGCTCGGAGTGTTGTACGGGCTCAGCGGGCCGTGGGGCAAGACGAGTGTCGCCTGGTTCCGCCAGTGGACGGCCTTGGCGTCCTGGCTGCGGTACATGCTGCTGTTCCTGTGGCCCATCGCGATCGGCGCCGGTGCGCTGCAAGGCTTGCGGGACAAGCGATCCGGAGTTCTGGAGCTGATGACGACGGCGTCGCGGCCACGCTGGCAGCGGGTCTCGCAACCGCTGCTGGCGCTCGCGGCCGGACTGGTCACCGCCTGGCTGGCGCTGTTCCTCGTCGGTGGCGTGCAGGTGATCGGCGCGACCAGCTACTTCAGCTGGGACTGGCTGCCGGTCCTGCTGGTCGGTGCGCTGGCGCTGATCGCGGGCGCGTGGCTGGGAGCGGCGCTGGGGCGGCTGGTGCCTTCCGCGCTGACACCGCCGGTGCTCGCGGTGAGCGCGCTGGTGCTGCTGGCCCTGATCGTCACGGCGGCCGAACCCGCCGCGGCGACGGCCGGGGCCGTGCCGCGCTGGTTCGGTGTGCTCTCGCCTGCCCTGCCGACGCCGCAGGACGTCTTCACCGTGGTCGACGGCAGGATGACCGGGGCGCAGCTGGCCTGGTTCGCGGGCATGGCGGCGACGGCTTTCCTTGTGCTCGCCGCGGCTTCCGTGCGTGAGCGGCTGCTGGCCGTGCTGCCGGTCCTGCTCGGCGCGGCCGTCGCGGTGCCGTTGTACCCGGCCGATGTGACCACAGTGGACAAATCCGCGATCGAGCTGGTCTGTTCGGACACCGTGTGTGTACGGAAGATCCACGAGCACGAACTCGCCGCGCTGACCGGCCCCGGCCAGGAAGCGTTGCGGCTGCTGGCGAAACTGCCGGACCCGCCCAAGTCCATTGTGGAGGATGAGGTGTCACGGGCCCATCAGGGCCGTGGCGCGGAATCGACGGACGTGGTGCGGATGGACCTCGACCAGATGGGGTTCTTCCGCCGCGACAAGACACCCACCGCCGACGAGCTGACACTGCGGCTCGTCGCCGGTGCCGGGACCAGGACTTGTTTCCGCCCGTCGCTGTCCGGTGGCCCGGGCGCCATCCGGGAACGGGCGGCGCAGGCCGTTTCCGCTGCCTGGGTGTTCGGGAAGCTGCAGCCGCTGCCCAGCGCGAACTGGGCCGAAAGCGCGACGGCCAAGTTCGCCGAGCCCGCGTGGGCGAAGCTGCGGACGTTGCCCGCCGACGAGCAGCTCGCGCGGATCCAGGCCATGCGGACCGTCGCCGCGTCCTGCGAAGGTGACCCGCTGGGCGAGCTGACGCGATGAGGTGGCTGACGCTTTACGCGCGCTCACGCCAGATCCCGGTCGCCTTCGCGGCGATACTGGTCGCGGTCGCGGGGATCGGCTGGCTGGCACAACCGGACGGCAGCCCGCGCCTCGCGGCACTGGCCGCCGCGCTCGGGGTCGCGGGTGCGGCGACCGGGCTGGGCGGTCAGGACCTGCGCCTGGACCGGACCGCCGCGATCGCCTGGCCGCCACGGCGCGCGGCGCACCTCATCGTGATCGCGGCCGTGGTGACCGCGGCGGTGCTGGCGACCCGGATCGCGCCCGCGGAGTTCGTGCTCAGGGACGGGATCGGGCTCGCGGGCCTCGCCGCGCTGGGCGCGACGCTGCTCGGGGCGACGGCGGCGTGGGCGTTGCCGATCGGCTGGGTGGCGCTGACCATGGTGGTGCCGCCGTCGAGTGAAGCGCTCGATCAGGTGCTGACCTGGATGATGCAGCCGCCCGGCACACCGGCAGCCACCGTGACGGCCATTGTGTGCGCGTGCGCAGGCGGCTTGGCGTACACGTTGTTCGGCTGCCGTCGTTAGCGGAAGCGCGGAATGATGTGCTCGGCGAAGCGGCGCATCTCGTGTTCGAAGGGCTGGAACTGGAGCATGAACGTCTCGATGCCCAGTTCCACCCACTCACGGATGCGCCGCTCAACGGTCTCGTAACTGCCGACGAGACCGGCGGCGGTGCCACCGTTCGTCCCGATGTGCGGGTACTTCGCGAACGTCTGGAACATGACGGCCTTCGGATCGGCGTTGGCCACCAACGATTCCCAGCGCGCCTTACCCGCCTCGGCGAGTTCCCACAGCGCGGCGAGTTCGGCTTCGGCTTCCTCGTCGGTTTCTCGGGCTATGACAAACCCTGAGAGCCCGAAGCGCACGGGATCGCCGTCGCGCGGTCGCTCGGCTACGTCCTTGATAAGCCGCGCAACTTCTTCGCGTGGCTGGCCGTTTATGAACCAGAGATCGGCCTTGTCCGCGACAAGCGCCCTGGCCGGATCCGACTCACCGCCGACGTAGATCGTCGGCCGCGGGTCGGCGACCGGCCTCAGCTGGTAGTCCTCGACTCGGAAGTACTTGCCGTCAAAGGAAGTCCGCTTGCCTTCGAGCAGCTCGCGCACGACGGTGATCCACTCGCGCCCGTACGCGTACCGCTCGTCGTGCTCGGCGAACGCGATGCCCGCCTTCTCCAGCTCGGGCTTGAACCAGGCGTTGACCAGGTTCAACCCGAACCGGCCGCCACTGATCTGCCCGATCTGCGAAGCCTGCTTGGCGAGTACCACGGGATGCACGAGATAAGGCTTGATGGCCGCGATGATCTCGATGCGCTCGGTCAGCGCGGCGAGCGCGGCCGCGGCCGTCCAGGTTTCGAGCTGATCGAGCTCATCGCCGAACGGGTTCACGACGTGCTGCGCGATCAGCGTCGAATCGAACCCGAGCCGGTCGGCCTCGACGATCAGGTCGCGGTTGCGTTCCCACGACGCGTCGACGGGATCCTCGGGATGGTCGAACGGGCCCCACGAGCCGTAAACCAGTGCCCAGACCCCGAATTTCGGCTGCATGGCCGTGGTGGTTTGCGGCATACCCGCGGGCCGGGGCCAGTCCCCCCCCCCCCAGGTGGGGGGAAGGCCCGCCCCCCCCCAACCGCCGACGCGCCCCCCCGGCGGGGCCGCGCAGTTGGGCGG